>QHZC01000268.1 GCA_003224515.1 Acidobacteriota bacterium | reverse complement strand
TGGAACGTCACCAAAGAAGAGGCCGAAACCAGCGGGTCCGTTCGCTTTACCGTTTCTGCCGGGCAGAATCCGCAGCGTACACCAACCTCCGCTACTGCGATACTGCCGGAACCTCCGCCACTCGTGGTGGTCAGCCAGGAAGCCGTGGTCGATGGCTATTTGTTCAAAGTTATCACACCGGTAGTGCAACTCCGCGCGACGTCCACGCGAGCAGATCGAATGCCTTTGCGAATCGTTCCGGCCTATAGCCTGGCGGTCGAGCCAAAACAAGCGATCTAGATTACCGCCAGGCCCAGCAAGCCGTTCGATGTACTGCTCCGCGTGCATTGCTACGCGACTCAAGCGGGTGAGGTTCGCGCGGGGCTGACTGTGCCGCGGGGATGGAAAACCGGCGCAGCCGTGGCACTGAAATTTGAGGGGGCAGGCGACCGCTATGCTCGACTGACGGTGACCCCACCATTGAAGGCCCGAAAGGGGAACTTCAAGATTGCGGCGTACGTGGAACGCGTGGCGGACCGCGGCCGGGGCGAAAAGGCGGAGAAATTCACCACTTCGCTGGAACCCTTGCCCACGCTACCGACCGAGCTTTGGAGCGAGCCAGCCCAGTGCGCCGTGCACGCGTTTGACGTGCTGGTGCCCGCGAATTTCCGCGTCGGCTACGTCACCGCGGAGAGCGAACCTGTGCCGGAAGCGCTCGAGCGCCTGGGCATTCGCGTGGAGCTGTTGGACGCTGTGGCGCTGGCCTTCCGGGATTTATCCCCATTCCATGCCATTGTGGTGGGGGTGCGCGCGTACGAACTTCGGCCGGAATTGTCTGGAGCGAATCAGCGGCTGCTGGATTACGTTTCCAAGGGTGGAACACTCGTTGTGCAATACCAGCGAGAGTTTGCCTGGGACAAATTCCACTATGCGCCGTATCCGGCCTTGATCTCGCCGCCGCTTCCGCCTGCAAAAGAAGGTTCGCCGCTGGTACTCCGTCCACTTCCGCGTATCACGGACGAGAATTCCCCCGTGAAACTCCTGAAACCGCTTGATCTGCTGCTCACTCATCCAAATAAAATCACGCAGGACGACTTCAAGGACTGGGTGCAGGAGCGTGGCCTTTATTTCTGGACGGAATTCGGTCCCCAATACACGCCGCTCCTCGCTATGAACGATCCTGGCGAACCTGACCTCAACGGCGGCCTGGTCTACACTCGCTATGGCAAAGGCACCTACATTTACACGGGCTTGGCCTTCTTCCGACAATTGCCCGAAGGCGTCCCAGGGGCTTATCGGCTTTTCGTAAATCTGCTCAGCGCATCGCGGAGTCGCTGAGTTCGGTCTGGGGCAAAACAACCTCAGGACCGCAGGCCTGAACTACCGCGGACTCAATCAAATAAACCAAATGGGCACATCGCCACGGCACCTAAGTCACCGTGCTATTCTCTTCAACCGAGGGGTGAAACGCGAATGAAAGATCATCTCGGAACCCGCTTTGCCCGCCGAACGACTCAAAAGGCCATTCTCTTGTTGCTCATATCCGCCTTTTATCTGCCTTGCGTTTCTCTTGCTGCGGCACAGAAAGAAAAGAAAAAGAAGACAGACCCTGCTCCTTCCGCGGACAGCTCCAAGATGCTGATTCCCTTGACCGACGAACAGCAGATCGATTATACGCTGTCGGAAATGCTGGGCGCAAGGCAGCTGGGAGATATCGAAAAGCTGCACAAGGACTACGCCGACGATGTGGTGATCGTCAACGGGTCGTGGGCGCCGCCGATTCTCGGCTGGACCAACTATCTTGCTGTTTACCAGCACCAGCGCGCGCGCATACAGCAGGTGCGCATGGATCGCACAAATACCTACATCAAAGTGAGTGGTACGGTGGGTTGGGCCTGCTACCAGTGGGATTTCGCAGCAGTTGTCGATGGCCAGCAGGCAGAATCCCAGGGCCAGACTACCGTGGTATTGGAGAAGCGCAACAACCACTGGGTCATCGTGCTCAACCACACTTCGCTCGCGCCGAAGGTCCCCGAGACCACTCCTGCGAATGCGCCTTCAGGGCAGCAGCAACCTCTAAGGCCGTCGCCGCGCTGAAACGCGCCGCAAAACTTAAAAAGACCTGAAGACCTAGCGCTAGAAGAGGCCCTTGAGTCCTTCCTTCAGCCACATTCCGGCAATCACCAGCAGCAGAACGCCTGCCAGGATGCCGGTCCCCATAATGGGCCGCGAGAGAGCGTTGATCTTCGCCACAAGCTCCCGCTGCTCCCTGGCCATATGTTCTTCAGCCGCATCGAGAAAGATTTGATCGTCCTCGTGGCTCGCGAGGAGGCTCCGCCGAAGCAACAGAACCAGGAATGCGGCGGTAACGACTCCCCAGGTGACCAGCAGGTAGAGCAATGGCCCCGTCAACGTTTGTGATTCCATGGTGACCTCCCGTTGGAACCGATCCGTGGTGCCGGCTGGGCCGGCAACGGGCTACTTGAGTTTGATAGTACAGAGTATAGCACTCTGGATTAGAAATTCTAGTGCTGAGAATTATCAAAACAAATGCCGCACCATGAGCTCGCCTGATCAACGACCTGGCCCAGCACCGCCGGATAGAGGGGCAAAATGAACAAACCAAAGCAGATTTTTTTCAGCTACGCCTTGGAGGAGTGTGAGTGGACCGCTGAGGGCAGGCGGGATCGCTCGACCTCTAGTGTAGTGCGTCACACAGATGGTCGTTTATTGAGGGCCGCTCGTCCGCGTT
>QHZC01000272.1 GCA_003224515.1 Acidobacteriota bacterium | reverse complement strand
TCTGCGAAAGCCGCGGGCAAGAGCCAGAGGATAAGTTGCGCTTCGTTCGACGGAAGAAAGAATTATTGCGACGCGGATACGCAGGGGGCCAAGGTGCAACTGACGAGACAGATAAGCACGGCACCATGCATGGAAGGTTCGACGTGGGGCTACGATCGCTGGGGCGTCTGGGTGGATCGAGGTTGCAACGGCGAGTTCCTGGTGCAGGCGGGAAGTCAGCTAGGCGCGGGGGATTCCTCGGGGAAGAGTTGCGAGAAGACGGTGGGCAGGCAGGTAGCGAATGAGTTGGTGAGACAGTGCCTACAAGTATCGCCGGCAACGCATCCGCCGTGCAACGCGCAAAACTCGTGCAAGCTGATCGAGGACGAAATTCAGCGAGGATGCGGATTGTTGGGCGTGAATGCGCCGGTATTTTGTGGTGAGAACAAATGAGAGATTGACGAACCGACAGCTCAAGCGGGACTTGAAGCTCTCAGCCGAGTTTTTTGGGCGAGCGTTTCGAGCGCTAATCTCTGTTTCTCACGAAAACTCAAAATGCATGGGGAACATGAGGGAGACCTGTAACATTGTTGCGCGATCTAAAAGGAAGCCCTTGCCGTGCTGTGGCAACCAAAAGCCACGGATGCAAGTACTACACGGGTTTTTGACGACCTTGGCGACGGTGGCTGCGTTCTAACCAACTTAACTACGTCCCCGCGGAAGGGCATGCGTCAGAATGGTGGGCACTGTCCGATTTGAACGGACGACCTTTCGGGTGTAAACCGAACGCTCTAACCGCTGAGCTAAGCGCCCTTACCGCAATTTATCGTACAGGAAGCGGCAAGAGGCGTCAACGCGTCGCGAATAGTCTCGAATACACTCCGAGCGATTCCCGCGATTCCATTCCGTGCCTTCCTTGCACTTTATTGACGCAGCCAGTAAACTCACTCTTTTGCATTTGTGCAAAGGGAACGCTCTCCAGATGCTTCTCGTACGGGACTTTGTAGCGCACATGGCCAACGAAGTTGTGAAACGTCTGGTCGAAGGCGGGCAGATCGAAACCAAGGCCGCCGCCGCCGTGTCCAACCGCGTCCGCCTGCGCATGGTGGAAGAGCTCACCGTAGAGGACCGGCTCAACGAGGAAGTGCGCCAGATTCTGATCGACCACCAGGACGAGATGCGACGGACCAGCGTCTCTTATCAGGAGATGTACAAAAAAGTGAAGCAGCAGCTGGCGAGGGACCGCAAGCTGATCCTCCGCTAAACCGTAACGTCGGCTTCGGCCTGTGCCGTACTTGCATCATCCGCTCCGCGCAGTCAATCTTGAGTTCATACGAGGATTTTCAGAAACGATGCGTCTTACCCGCGAAAAAATCATACGGCTCTCGCACCAGATTACCGACGTGCTTGTCGAAAGCGAAGAAGTGGAATTCGTTGACGACCGTGACACTATTCGCCAGCAGGTAGTTCAGATTCTGACAGCCACGCTGAAAGAGGAAGAGAAGATCGAGCTGGAAGTGCGCAAGCGGATCACTTCACAGAAAAAAGAAATCCTCGAAGGCAGTGAGGAGTGGGATGTCCTCCACAGGAAATATTACCTGGATGAGCTTCGACGTGTGGGCATTGCTGCCGCCCCCGACGACCGGCGCTCATAAGTTCTTGGTCTAAATTTTACCTTCAAAAGGCAGCCAGTCGGCCGCCTTTTTGCCTTTCGGATGTCTTTGCTTACGGCTGGGAGTCGGGGCGACGCTTCAGCGTTGGCCGGTCGTCATCGGTGCTGTTGGGATCGTTTCCCGTGGGTTGTTTCTTGGATTGCTCGGTCTTGGTGCGCAGGGTCGGCTTGCCGGGCGCGTTATCAGTCACCTTGCGCGAGAACATGATGGTGCGCAGGCGGGACTTCACGGAATCGAATTCAGAGGTGGTGACGATGTATTCCTGCCTCGCGGGCAGAATGCGCGCAATCTCTTTTTGCGTGTTTTCAATGCGCTCGGGCGTCGGCGGATGCGTGGAGAAGACCTTGGGGATCGTGCCCGGGCGCCGCTTTTCATCGGCCTGGATGCGCTCGAAGAAGGTGACATAAGAGTTCGGGTCGTAGCCGGTTTTGTACATGTACTGGATCCCGAGGTAATCGGCTTCGCGTTCGGCGTCGCGGCTGAACTTCAGGTAGGTCACGGGGATGGCGAGGTTCAGACCCTGATAAATGCCGTAACCCGCCCAGCCGCCCGGCCCCAGCAGAATCAGCGGGATAGTGGCCAACTGCATCAATTCGCCCTTGGTGGCGTTCTTGGTGCCGTGCCGCGCGCAGACGTGGGAAATCTCGTGGGCCATCACGCCTGCAAGCTCGGACTCTTCCTGGGCGCGCAGGATCAAACCGCTGTTCACATAGAAGAAGCCGCCGGGCAGCGCGAACGCGTTAACTTCATCGGAATCGATCACCTTGATTGTGAAGGGAACGCGCGCATCGGAATTGCGTACCAAGTTCTGCCCCACGCGGTTGACGTATTCGGTAACCACCGGGTCGTCGATCAGCTTCGAAGAGCGCTCCACTTCCTGGGCCAATTGCTTGCCAAGGGAGATTTCTCGCTCCAACGAGTAGAGGTTCACGCCTTTACCGACGCTGCGGTTGCCGATGGCCTCGACGTCTTCCTTGGAATTCTTGGGAGTCACCGTGTCTTTCTGCTGGACCGGCTGGGAGCCGGTTTGTTGCTGACTCTGCTGTTGCGTGGGCGGCGGTGTCTTGGCGGGATCCTGGCTCGGGGGATCTTGACTTTGGGGGGCAGCGAAGGCCGAACCCGCAACGAGGGCGCCAACCAGCGCCAGTTTCAGGGTATGCCTCAGAATCTCTTGCATATCGCGCACCTCCGACTACGCATGATTATACACCTGCAATCGCCGGGCAGGCTCCCAACAATGCTCAATGACTACTAGGATGTTAGACCGTCCAGGAAGGTTTCCTATTCCCAGGAGGTTCCACTAAGAGGGGCCAATGCTAATTGTTGATGGGCCCGCGATCGAAGCTCCTTCCCCGGCGTACTCGGTGCGTACCTCTCGCCCAGGCCGCCCAGGGAAGGCAGTTGACACACCTCGCAGCGCACTTTAGAGTCAGAGCCGGTCTACTATGAGTGTCTCCAAAATCCAGATTGGCCAGCTTTGGAAAAAAGACAGCACCGGCGATATCTATCTGGTCACTCGGCTGTACTCCGAGGCCCTGAATACCATGGTCATCTTGCGCAAGTCCGGTGCCGAGGACCAAGCGCAGATCCGTGTCCGGATCGAACGCGCCGCCGGAGGCCAGAACATTCCCGGGTTTTCTCCCGCTCAGGAAGACGAGAAGTTCTAGCTTTAGATCGACCGAACCTCCATTTTTACAACATCGTCGACCTTCATCAGCTCCTTTTGCAGGAACGGCTCACCGTAGTCCACGCCGATCATCCGGCCATAGTGCCGCGCCAACAGATTCATCTCCGCCTCCAGCCGGTCAATGGCCAGGTGCACCTTGCTTTTCTTTTCGCTCTTTTTGGGCCGGAATTGCGATTCGAAGGCGAGAATCGCCTTGCGGCGCTTGTCGTATTGCGCGGTGATATCCACGACGAACGTCGGCCGCACATCGGCGTAGGAAATCGAATAAAGGATCTTGAAGGGGCGGTAGGCTTCGCCTTCGATGGGCAATTGCTTCAAGCCAGCGAGGAAGCAGCCTTCGTAGCCCAGGGTTGAAGCGTGGTAGTGGTCGGGATGCCGCGCTTCCCAATAGGGGAGGATAACCGTCTTCGGCCGGAGTTGCCGGATCATGGCGGCAAGCCGCAATTTCTCCTGGCGGCTTGGCTGAACATCCGAATCCGGCACTCCGATCGTGCCGCGCCATTTTACGCCGAGCAATTTTGCCGCGTGGGACGCTTCCCTCCCGCGGTCAAATCGAGGATGCCAGTTTTGTATCCGCGCTGCGCCATCTTTAGGAGTGTGCCGCCGCAGGTCAGCTCAACGTCGTCCGGGTGCGCAGCAATCGCCAGCAAATCGAGATCCATTCCGCCTCCATCCCCGCTGATTCTATCAGCTTGATCTCGGCGGAAGGGAATCACCCGTCGGGCCGTCTTGGGCGGCGAAGTCTCCCCCGGCGTGGGTATGGTATTGTTCTCGGCCATGATCCCGGCAACCCAACATAATAGAGAAACGCTCAACAGCAAGGTGGGTCTGGTCACGGGGTCTGCGAAGCGCCTGGGGCGGGCGGTAGCGCTTCGTCTAGCGGAAGAGGGTGCGGACGTTGTCATTCATTATCGCCAGTCGCGGGCGGAAGCGGCGGAGGCGGTCGCCGAGGTTGAGAAACTTGGGCGTCGGGCTATTGCCCTCAATGCCGACCTCGGCAACATTTCCGAAATCAAATGGCTTTTCGACGAGACTGCCAAACAATTCGGGCGCCTCGATATCCTGGTCAACAGCGCTGCCAACTTTCTACCCGCGAGCATTGTTTCCACCACCGAAGAGATCTGGGATGCCTCACTCGAGACTAATCTGAAAGCGCCGTTCTTCTGCGCGCAAGCGGCCACGCCGCTTCTCCGGCGAACCCTTGGCACGATTATCAATTTCGCAGACACCGGCGGGCTGCTGGGCTGGCCGGGGTACATTGCGCATTCGGTTTCGAAAGCGGGCGTGGTGATGCTGACGAAGGTGCTCGCGAAGGCGCTGGCGCCGGAAGTACGGGTGAACGCTATCGCGCCGGGCACCATCACCATGCCGGAGGATCCGCCGGAGTGGGAGGCGGACTTTACAAAGTTCGCGCCCCTCGGCCACTCCGGCACACCGAACGACATCACCGACGCCGTACTGTTTCTCGCGCGTTCCAAATTCATCACCGGCCAGACTCTGGTCGTTGACGGCGGCCGCACGCTCTAGAATCGCTCCAGGCGCTCGATTCGCAGGAGCGGCCGCAAAAATTCCGCAACCGGCAGTGCAGGGAATCTCTCCACGGTGTATTCTATTCTCCTTACCAGACGCATAAATGCGCCCGCGTGCCCGCGAGACATGGTGCGTAACGAAAGAAAAGGAACCGATCGAAGTCATGGACAACGAATTATCCACCCAGCCCCATGGCATGGAAGACGTTGAAATTCAGGAATGGCTTGAGTCGTTGGATTCCGTTCTGGAATCCAGCGGTCCGGAAGTCGCCGCGGAAATTCTCGAACGGCTCCGCGCGCACGCTACGGTCAATGGCATCGACCTGCCGTTCACCGCGAACACTCCGTATGCCAACACCATTCCT
>QHZC01000267.1 GCA_003224515.1 Acidobacteriota bacterium | reverse complement strand
TTCAACAAAAATAAGATCGCGGAGATGAGCGTGCCCGCGTGGCCAATACCGATCCACCACACGAAATTGACGATCGCGAAGCCCCAGCCGATGGGGATGTTGATGCCCCAGATGCCAGTGCCTTTGATGATCAGCCAGCCGATGGCAACGGTCATCATCCCCATGATACTGAAGGCGATCAAGAATCCAACATACCAGCCGAGGGACGTCGGGCGGGTCAGAACGATCGCACTGATTTTGTCGGTGACCGACCCATAGGTATGCCCGGGACCTATCACTGGGGTCAGCCGGCGGATTTCGGGGGAATCGAATGGCGGTTGGCCGGCGCTCATGCCGACTCCAATTCCGGATTCGGATTGCGCACCACCGCGAGATAGGTGGTGCGCGGGCGCGCGTTCAGTTCGCCAAGGAGTGTGTAATTCCGCTGTTGCGCTTTCAGTCTGGCGACGCGGCTGTCCTTGTCATTGGCATTGCCGAAGACTATGGCTTCGGTCGGGCAGGCTTGTTCGCACGCCGTCACGATCGCGCCATCGTGAATCGGCGCGTTCAACTTTTCCGATTCGATGCGCGCGTTGTTGATGCGCTGCACGCAATAGGTGCACTTTTCCATGACCCCGCGGCTGCGCACCGTGACTTCCGGATTGCGCAGAAGTTTGAGTTGCGGCGTCTCCCAATCCTGGAAGCGCAGGAAGTTGAAGCGCCGAACTTTATAGGGGCAGTTGTTCGAACAGTAGCGCGTGCCGACGCAGCGATTGTAGACCATGTCGTTCAGGCCTTCGGCGCTGTGGACCGTGGCACCGACGGGGCAGACCTGCTCGCAAGGCGCGTTCTCGCACTGCTGGCACGGCACGGGCTGGAAGAATGTCGGCGGATTAAAGAGCGACTGGTCGTAGCTGGAGGGATCATTGGTCGCGGTTTTGACGGTCTTCTCGTAATAGCGGTCGATGCGGATCCAATGCATTTCGCGTCCGCGCATGACTTGATCTTTGCCGACGACCGGAATGTTGTTCTCCGACTGGCAAGCCACGACGCAGGCGTTGCAGCCGTTGCATTTGTTCAAATCGATGGCCATCGCCCACTTGTCGCGATTGTAGGGAAATTCCGCTTCACCGTTGTAGAGCGAGAGTTCCTTCGGGGGCAATTCGGCGTGCTCGTTGGCAAAATTCGGATTCTTGCGAAACTCCTCGAGAGTACCGGTGGCCAGAATCTGCCGGCCTTCCATGCTGAAGTGATACTGCGTGCAGGCGAGAGGATACTCTTCGCCAGTTTTTTTGATGGCGCTGCTGGGGGCGAAGGCGGTCCATAGCGCGCCGGAAGCGCGCACGGCGTAGGCGTTGAAACCCTTGTTCGTTCCGGTGTAGCCGGCACGCTTGCGGCCGTACCCCAGCGGAAGAACGACCGTGCCATCTGCTTGGCCAGGCACGATCCACGCAGCCGCAGTGACTTTGCTGTTCGAAAGCGCAATGTCGATGACGTTCGAATAAACCTTGCCGTGTTCGCCGCCGCGCCAGGCCACGTTTTGGGCCACTTTCAGATTTTCAGCGGTCTTCGGGCTGACCAGCGCGGCGTTGTCCCAGGTGAGCTTGGTGACGGGTTTGGGCAATTCCTGCAGCCAGCCGTTATTGGCGAAGCGCCCGTCGTAGACGCAAGGATCGGGGCGGAAGATGAATTCGATCTCGTCAGCGGGTGCGGGCTTCGGCATCGGGAGGTTCGCGGGACTGAACTTCAGCGTTGCGTTGAGAGGCGCAAAGGCAGAGCTCGCGACGACTCCATCATTCAGCGACTTGCGCCAGAATTTTTCGAAAGAGCCCGGATCCGGGAAGGACATGAGGAGGAGACGTTTCCCCAGGGCTTCCAAGTTAGCGCGGACGGCGTCATAGTCGCTGACGCCGGGCTTGTCGCTGAAAGCCGCCAGTGTCGCCCGCAAGGAATGCGTATGGTACAGCGGCGCGATCAACGGCTGAATCACGCTGAGGGTGCCATCGAACGCGCGCGCATCGCCCCAGGTTTCGAGGTAGTGCGATTCGGCAACGTGCCAGTCGCAGAGTTCCGAAGTCTCGTCAAAATGCGAGCTGACGTGGATGGTGTTTTTGACTTTCTTCTGCTTGGTGGTCTGGTCGAATGCAATCTTTGAGGCGAAATCGAAATCATGCGGCGCGGTGTAAACAGGATTGCCACCGAGAATCAGCAGCGTATCGACCTTGCCCGCCTCGATATCTGCGCACAATTCCGCCATCGATTCCAGGTGGTTTACGGGGCGCTCTTCCAGCGGGTAGGTGTAGTACAACGTTGCCCCTAGGTTGCCGAGCGCCGCGTTGATGGCATGAGTCAGAGCATGAACTTCAGCAGGCTGCTGTTCGCCTGCGACGACCAGCGACGCGCCCTTGTGCTCCTGCAAATCTTTAGCGACGGCGTCAAGCCACTTCTCCGCGCCAGCCGGAAGCGTCCCGGAACCGCCAAAACCGAGCTTCGCTGCAAGCGCGCGCGCGAAGAGTTCGACTTCCGAAGCCCGTAAGGGCAGGCGATGATCCGCGGTCGCACCGGTGACGCTCGGCGTCGGCTCGACCACATACAGCCGGTTCATGGTGTCGCTGGGGCCATTCAGTTTGCGGCGGCGCGAGAATTCCTTCGCGTAGCGAATGTGTCCCGGACCGCTGCCCAGAAAGTCGGAATCGAGCGAAAGGATGACGTCAGCCCTCTCCGGGCGATAAACCGTGTTGAGGTAGCTGCCGAAGGCGAGCTTCGCGCCCTCGCGCGTGCCGTCACCTACGGCGGGCTCCCACTGGTGCCATGTGGCCTTCGGAAAAAGCGTCAGGAGCGACTGAATCTGTGCCGCGAGCGTCGGCGAAGTGACAATGCCGCTCAGGATGCGGAATCCCGCGCCGTAGGCGGCTCTCGTTTCAGCCGCGATGGCCTGCGCGCTTTGCTCAAACAACGACCAGGTTTGGATTTCGCCAAACTTCGTGACCGTCTGCGCGCGATCCGGGTCGTAAAGATTCAGAACCGAAGCCTCGGCGAACACGTTCGTGGCGCCAAGACTGGACGGATGGTCGGGATTGCCTTCGACCTTGGTGGGCCGCCCTTCGTGGCTTTCCACCAGCAGGCCGATCGCGTCCGCGCCAAACGGCATCGCCGTGGCATAAAACTGCGGTTTGCCGAGGACCATCCCATCGGGCTACTTGACATACGGCACGATGTACTGCTCCGGCGTGCGGCCGCAGCCGGAAAGTCCCGCAAAAGCCAGCGATGCCGCCATCAACTTCAGGAAATCGCGCCGATCGACGGAGTCGTCCCATTCAGAAGGCGCCTGGCGCGGGAATTCGCGATGCAGCAATTCCTCGAATTGCGGATCACCGGCGAGCTCTTCGAGTGTGCGCCAGTACTGTTTGCCGGTTTTCGATTGGAGCTTGGCTCGCACCGCGGCCAAATCCATCTGTCCATCATGCAGCTTCGCATCTCCGGCCGGATCGTTATGATCGTGCTGGCTGTCGATGTGTTCGTGCTCGCGCATACCGTCGGTTAGCGATGACAGGTCGAGCAGCTCGTCAGCTCGGCCGTTGTTCGAATCTTGTACTCATCCCTCAGCTTGGCGCCGACTTCCGCCTGATTATCGGGCGCCTTCCAGTCCATATTGAAAACCTGATCTTTCGGGCGGAGCACCTGCTCGGGGTTTCGATGGCAGTCCACGTACCATTGCATCAGCAACGTGTTGGCCTGGAACACCAGCGGCATCTGGTTGATTTGCCCGTGGCACGACGAGCAGCCCACGCCCTTGTTGACATGAATGCTGTGATCGAAATAGACGAAATCGGCCAGGCGGTGAACTTTGACCCACGGGATGGATTTATCGCTGCGATAGCTCTCGCGGATCGGCTCGAGATAGGCGGCATTGTTGAATAGAACGGCATGGCAGTTCATGCAGGTCTTTGTCGGCGGGATCCCGGCAACGGCGGAAGTTTCGACGCCGGTATGGCAGTAGCGGCAGTCGATACCGTCATCGCCAACGTGATGCTTGTGGCTGAATTGCACGGGCTGTTCGCGCGTCACGTTCTGCCGCGTCAGGTAGGGCGAGCGCGCCACCGCGAGGACGCCGACGAGCGCCAGTCCGACCAAAAACAGCGCCGAAAACACACTGAAGCGCGCGAGAAAATTCGTACTGCGATGAAAAATCTGGGCCATGTCTGTTCAGCACTTTGCTGGGGAGCGCTCCGGTAGGGAGCTGCGGTCAGGGCGTCCCGCGCATTAGCCGGGAAGTGCAAACCCGGATCGTGCTTGACGCGCTAGTGTCCAACAAAAGTTTCGGGAATGCAACCTTGGCGGCAATTCTCTCTTCAATTTCCAAAATTCCGGCGGTTGCAAATTCGCGTCTTCCATCAAATCTTTCGAAATCCTCTTATTCCTTACATGAATAGATTTTTTGATCCGATCACAGGCCTGGGAGTTGGCATTTTCTACTGTGATCGATCTCAAAATGACCTAAATTCTTACTCCCGACGGGACCGTTCCTTTTGTTTTGTTGGCCATAAATTTTACTTAGACGGGTCCGCCGGGCGCGCACCCGTGGTATCTTGGAAGTACCCTTCGGCGCTCGTTTTGCGGCGGAGCCTACTTAATACCTGCGCGTCCCGGGGACAAATCCGGGGCGAAGACAGCCCGCTGGGGCGTG
>QHZC01000280.1 GCA_003224515.1 Acidobacteriota bacterium | reverse complement strand
GCTCCCGTTCAATCTGCCGCTCAACGACTTGCAGAATATGCGGGCTCAGGGCGGCACCAAGGATCCGTTGTTGAAGACTGGTGCGCTGAAAGCTTTCACGGATGGAGCTATGGGTTCGCACACCGCTGCGATGCTCGAGCCCTATTCCGACGATCCGTCTACGAGCGGAATCCTCACCAACGATCCGGAAAAACTCACAACCATGGCTATCCAGCGCGACAAGGCCGGCTTTCAGTTGGCCTTCCACGCCATCGGTGATCGCGCCAATCGCATCGCGCTGGACGTTTTTGAAGCCGTCGCCAAGGCCAACGGTCCCCGTGACCGTCGCGACCGCATCGAACACGCACAAGTCGTCGCGCCCATGGATTTCGTACGCTTTGCGGAACTCCGCGTCGTTGCTTCCATGCAGCCCTCGCATCAGACCACGGACATGCGCTGGGCCGAGGATCGCATCGGGCGAGAGCGCATCGTGGGGGCCTATGCGTGGGCCACCATGCTGAAAAACGGCGTGCCGCTGGCGTTTGGAACGGACTACAACGTGGAGCCCATCAGTCCTTTCCGCGGTTTGTACGCCTGCGTTACGCGCGAACGCCCGGAGGGCGGTCCTAAAAACGGCTGGCAGCCGCAGGAGAAAATCTCCCTCGACGAATGCATCCGCGCTTATACGTCGGGTTCTGCATACGCGCAGTTCGAGGAAGGGAAGAAAGGAGAGCTCAAACAGGGCGAGTACGCCGATTTCGTGGTCCTTTCAAACGACCTCACCAAGGTTCCCCCCGCGCAGTTCACGAAGACGCGCGTCCTACGCACGGTTGTCGCTGGCCGCACCGTCTACCAGGTTAACTGATAGTAAGAATGTCGGTTCGACCGCAGTCCTTCCAACGAGGCACCTGTGAGGCCTTTTACTATCCCTGGCGCCCGCCTTTAGGCGGTGGAACTCGTTGCCGCCTGACCTGAGAAAGCCCCTTGGATATTTGGAATTCGGCCCGTATCAGTACCCCCCCATTCAGCTCGCGCTGGCGACTCACACACTTGCGTTGAGGTCCGGCCTAAGGCTCTCTTAATCTGCCAGCCTAAGGCTCTCTTAATCTGAAGGTGACTGCTGCCAGATTACCGTCAATTCAGGGGACCTGCCCGGCAGGATTTCTGTAGAATTTTGATGGAATTTATATTTTCTTGACAAAATGAGTCCAGGTCATTATATAAATCTCAAATTTGATATGGCTTTCTCCCGGCAATACCTAAATGCGAGCGGCAGGCATTTTATTCATAACAACTCTCAGTACGAACGGTTGGCGGAGAGGCTTGCTTTTTCCACCTTCGGTAATCAAGAGGTCGAGGTGTGCATAGTTCAGCAGGGCTCGGCATGGCCCAAGCAAGGAGGTAGTTGAATGCTAAGGGTCTGTCACTGGGGTTGTGACCGATCCAACCGGTGCTACTGTCCCGGGTGCGACGATCACGTTGACTCAACTCGGTACGAACGTCACGCAGTCCACAACCGCCGACGCTTCCGGACGCTATGTGTTCCCTGCTTTGAGCCCAGGCCAATATAGCCTGAAGTGCACAGGGAAAGGGTTTCGGACCACTACAATCACTCGGCTGCAAATTGAGGTCCTGAAGTCCTTTACTCTTGACATTAAGCTGGAGTTGGGGGCGCAATCCGAGACCATTGAAGTTGTCGCTGTTACGGGCGCGGAACTGCAAACCACCGATGCCAGCGTCGGGACGGTGATCAGCGGCAATCTGCTTGAGCATCTACCTTCCCAGCAGCGCAGCATCACCGCTCTCCTTATGCTGCAGCCCGGTGTCAGCCCGGCTGGTTCCCAAGGCGATGACATAAATGGCGGCCAAGTGGCTGGCGCGCTTCCTGACCAGACGACATTCTACGTCGATGGCGGGGACGCCACGAGCGACCTTGAGGGCACGAACAGCTACGTTTCGCCTCCCGGCGAACCTCAGCCGGCTCCATTCATCGCCGTTCCGGCCGAGACCGTTCAGGAATTTCGCGTTGTGACCGCGAACCCAACTTCCAGTTTCGCCCGCTCGCAGGGTGGCGAAGTTGCTGTGCTAACCAAATCCGGCGCAAACATTATCCACGGCTCGACTTACGAGTACTACTATGGCAGCGGAACGAGCGCCAATTCTTGGCAGCTCAACAGCATCGGCAGACACCGGCCTCACTCCGTCAACAATCGTTACGGTGGCAGTGCCGGGGGCCCGATACTGAAGGATAAACTATTCATCTTTGGGAACTACGAAGCACGCCGCTTCTACCAGGCCACGACCATCACCCAGCTCGTTCCCACAGACTCGGCGCGGCAAGGGATATTGAAATTCAAAGATTGTGCGTTGGGATTCGATTCGGCGGGGAAGTGCCTAGGCGGGAATGTCGTTAGCTACTCGTTGGCGACGGGCAGTGTCGCCGCTATGTGTGGAAGCGGCACATCAACCTGCGATCCGCGCAACCCAGCTACATTGCCGGCGGGGGCACAGCTTGGCATGGATCCCTTGATCTCCAATTACTTTAGCCTATTGCCTGAACCGAATAACTTCAAGTCTGGCGACGGAGTAGGAATTCCCGGGGGATTAAACTCGGCGGGGTACACGGCATCTTATGCACAGCCAATTATCGAGGATATTGCAGTCGGTCGAGTCGACTATGTGATTAACCCCAGGTGGAACTTGTTTGGAACTTATCACTATAACCGCTACCGGCTCGCCGCGACCAATCAGTTCGAGATGACGGCCGGCAAGACGCCACACTTGGTCAGCAACACCCCGGTTGAGCCGCGTTTTGTCACTTCGTGATTGGTGGGCCTGGGGACGTCAAGCTCTGGCGCCGCAAGTGGCGGGTACGGACGCAGCACTGAATCTGTCCGGCGAGGCGCGTCTGGCAGGCACTGGTAGCACCAGCAAGGTTTGGGGTGATCCGGTCAACTTCGACACCCAGGACGCGCGCTCGCGGATTTGGGCGGGAAAAGACTACTTTGCTGCCCAGGACTCGACCTGGATACACGGCTCTCACACAATCCAGTTCGGTGGTGGATATTACTTTTGGAGTCTGACTCATCAGCGAACGGACATCGTGACAGGCGGGCTGACCACCGGCCCGACCTATTATGTTGGTATGACAACTCACAATGGCGGAAATTTCCTATCGGTACCTGCGAGCCAACGGCCGCCTACCTGTGCTCCTGCTGCGGGCGGGTCACCTGCCATCACTACAGACTGCCTGCTCGCAGGAACAGCTGTTAACCGCTGGAGTAATGCCTATGCCTCGTTGTTGGGGCTGATGGACCATTCGGCGCAGATCGCCACTCGGGACGGTAACTTCATCGCCAACCCGCTCGGAGCGCCTCTGATCGATCACGTCCACACGCACTCCTTTGACACCTACGTCCAAGACACCTGGAAGGCAACGCATACGCTCACCTTTACTTATGGCCTCAGCTACGGCGTACAATTTGCGCCTCATGAGATCGACGGCAAGCAGGTGATGGAGGTTTTCACTGCCAGCGGGGTTCCCCTCGAAAACCTACAGGCGTACTTTGCCCAGCGCAACGCGGCCCTCAGCAGCGGGCAGTTTTTCGCCAGTGGCAATACGGCGGGGACCGACAATACGTTTGCTTTCAGCCCGATCCGGCACATCGAGGGCCGCAGCAGCTCTGCGGACACTCACTGGAATAACTTGGGTCCGCGCGTCGCCGTGGCTTGGCAGCCGGGATTTAACAATAAGATCTTCGGAAACAAGGCAACCGTCATTCGTGGCGGGTATTCGATCCTCTGGAACCGAACCAACGGCGTCACCGAAGCGCTTATCCCATTGCTCGGCGACGGTCTGGCTTCCGCTCAGGTCTGCAATGGCCCGACCTTCGCCGCTGGGAGCACTAATGCAACATGCAGTGGCGGCAGCATCGACGCTACCAACGGTTTTCGTCTCGGTATCGACGGTAGCAGCGCACCGGTCCCGGGAGCTGCTAACGCGCCCATCCCGCTGGTACCCGGTTCTCCCTTCACGGCAAAGTCAAGCGGCTTCGACCCGGCATCGCCGATTCCATACTCCCATAATATCAGCTTCGATATCCAGCGGTCGTTCGCTCACGGTTGGCTGCTGGACGTCGGTTATATCGGACGATTCGCGAGGCACGTGTGGCAGAATGTGGATGCTCAGGCCACCGACCCATTCGCGAAGACTCCGGCGTGCACGGCAGGCTCTGCCGGGTGTAACGTCACAACCAGCGGCCAGACGCTCTGGCAGGCCTTTAACGCAATCAATGCCGGCAGCACTGCTGCGCAGCCGTTTTTTGAGAACGCACCTTTCGGCTGCGCGGGTTGCACCGCGGCTATCGTCGCGAAGGATGGCGGCGACGCCTTTCTGTCCAACTTCATGTTGAATAACTACGACAAATCTATTGCTCCGCGGCCGCTCGACCCGCTGCAGCTCACGAATAACAACATAACCACCAGCGGCGGCGTGGCCAACTACAATGCCATGTTCGTGACCGTACGCAAATCTATGGCTCACGGTTTAGACTTGAGTGTTAACTACACATGGTCCCACTCCCTTGGCACCGCCGGTGTAAACGCCTATGGCCAACAGTACACCGGCTATACACCTCCCACACCTTTCGATTTCTATAGCGGTTATGGTTCTCAGAACGGTGACCGACGGCACGTCATCAATGCCAGTTGGTACTACGAGCTTCCCTTCGGGCGCGGAAAGCATTTCTCCTCTTCCAGCGGAATTGTGAACCGCATTGTCGGCGGATGGTATAATTCCGGCATCTGGCAATGGGAGACCGGAAGGCCCGTTTGCATCGGCGGTGAGAGCGACTGGGGAGCCCCCAATGGGTTCACCTGCGCAATTGCCTCTTTGTTCGGCAAGGTCGGTCCCTTTAAGGATGCGAACGGCAACATCAACCTGTTTGCTGACCCGGCCGCAGCATTTGCCACCCTCAGCACACCGCTGGTGGGCGTCAACGGTCGCGGCAATTCAGAAGGCCTCAATGAACCCA
>QHZC01000279.1 GCA_003224515.1 Acidobacteriota bacterium | reverse complement strand
ATCGCCAGCACCTCGAGGAGTGTCATCATGGATTGCCATCCTTTCCACATTGCACCCTGAAAAATCAGCAAGCCCAGCAGGTTCGACCCGCCGAATCCCGCTTGCTCCAGCTGATGCTGCCAGGGCTGGATATAAGTGGTATAAAGTGCGTAGACTCCCGTCGCCGCCAGTCCGAAAACCAATCCCCAAATCCATTGCATCGACTTGCGGGCACGTTCCTGAAACTGCGCGAGCCGCGAGGGCAATGGTTCGTCTTCTTCCAGCATCGCGCGTGTCAGCAGCCGCGATTCACGCTCCAGCGCCCGCAGCAGCGTACGGCAGGTGTCGCATTCCTGCGTATGCGCGGAAACTTCCAGCCCGCGCGCGCGATCCAGTTGCCGCTCGATGTAGAGCAGGAGTGTCATTTCGTCCAGATGCTTCATCATCTCTTTCGGCATTTCGCTCATGAGGCCCCTCCCGCCGCCAGCGCCGCGTTGCCTTCCAGCGCCTGCCGCAGTTCGTGCCGGGCACGCAGCAGCACCACGCCCACAAAGGCGCGCCGCACTCCCAGCGCATCCGCAATTTCGTCGTAGCTCATATCCGAGTAATAGCGCATCACCAGCGCCATGCGCGCTCGCCCGCCCAGTTTGTCCAAGGCCCTGCGGACTTCTTCGCTGGTGCGCTGCTCGATCATCTGATCCAGTTGGCTCGGGTCCGGATGCTCCAGCGGCACATTTTCCAGATCGTCCGTTTCCTTGTCTTGACGAATCTTGCGCCGCCGCAGCATATCCCAGCAATGATTCGCCGCCACCTTGTAAAGCCAGGCGGAGAACGACCGCGTCGCGTCGTACTGCACCAGCTTGTCCTTCAGTTTCATGAATATTTCCATGGTGGCGTCTTCGGCATCTTCCCGCGTCGGCAAGGCACGCCTGCAGAACCGGAATATCGCAGGTGCGTAGCCCCGGTAAAGTTCGCCCCAAGCCTCGGCCTCACCCGCCCTGGCACGGGCAATCGCCTCCGTCGGTTCCGTTATTCCCGGCACGCTCATCCGGCCTGGTCTCAGCGTTCCCATAGACTAGTACGCGCGGGAATCTGCAAATATTACACATTGCGAATCCCGTCCCGCCAACCCTCGCACTCCTAAACCACTTGCATTCCGGCACTTAGGCTCGTAACCGGAGGGCCCTGATGGTGCCATCCCTGCCTTCATCGCCCGTTCCAGCAATATTGCTGCAGAATCAACCCGCCAGATTGGCTTGATTCCGGCACTCACCGCAAATGTTTGGAACGGGCTGACCCCCACACCTGGTGCGCTGCACTCTATCAGAAATGAAGGGCAAGGCTAAGCTGCTATCCTCATACCTTCGTCGTTTTCTTCCTTGTCCCCATGACTCACCCCCGCAGGAATATTCTTCTCAATCTGAAACAAAGCACTGAGACCACTCTGGCATACCACCAGGCTCCCCAGCGCGGCCGTGCATTTGTTCGCGACCCTGCCGAGAACAAGTCCAAAGAATCCAACGGATTAGCCATAACGTTCGGTGCTGTTATTAGACTCGACTACGAGGTTTAAATAGGTTGCCCCATGGGCTGCGGTGTGCAGCATAAACAATGGGGAATTGTTTACCCCAGGTGTGCTCGCACCGAATTCAAGTCTTGGCCGGCTGTACCGAAGGTGAAAACATGACTAGACTCCATCTTTCCATCTGCTGTCTTCTGGTCATAATCTCCTGCATGTCAATTGGCTACGCACAGGACGGCCCCCGCAAAATTCTCAAGAAAGTGCCGGTGCAATATCCCCTGGTCCTCAAAATGAAAGGCATCGGGGGAACCGTCCGTCTGAAAGTTTTCATCAAACCGGACGGGTTCGTCAGAGATACGGAAGTCCTCGGCGGCAGCGCGATTCTGGCTGAACGAGCTCAAAAATCAGTCAGTCAATGGAAGTTTTCTCCGGCCAGTTCCGAAACGACCATAGAAGTTGCCGTGGTCTTCGATCCAGCCGCCAAACCGGAAAACTGAGAATCATGGTTAGAAAGTGGCTCGGCCGAGGCTCCTCGGCTTTGGCTCGCCACCCGGCGACGCGGGCCTGGTTTCCTAAAGTGCACACCAAGAGTCAGCAACGACTCTTCAGTGCTTAGGTTGGTAAAAATAGTAATCGGCCGAGTAGGCGCTCCTCGACTCTTTGCCTTTTGCGGACGCATCGCAGGTGTTCGCACTCGGTGGCACACCACCCTCGGTGCGAATTCGCCGGATGCTGGTGACCCGGCTGAAAATTCCTTCTCCCGTATGACTTGCAGCCGCCAGCAGCAGCCACGGAATCGCGTATGGCCTTGGTGCGTCTTGCTTGGAGATCACTTACCAGTCACTTCGCTTCCGTCGACATGCTTCCAGGTTGGTCCTCGGGAATGATGCACAATCTTCTTCCCCGCCGAATCGGTCAGTTGCGCTTCTGGCGCCTTGAACAGCCAGTCAGGCAAACTTTTGGTCTGCCCCTGCTTGACACACATAGATTTGCACTCCGGTTGCGTGTACCGACAAAATCACTTCCTCGCCCCCTGGTGATTTCAAGCTTTCCGGCACTTCCGGTCGCGCTGGTCCTTGACTCTGCGCGGCAAGCACCATTCCGATTGCGCCTATCACCTGAATTAACCTGCTCATTTTCACCCCCAACGGCAGGTATAGAATACCGCTCAACCACTTGGCCAGTAAAAGAAAAGCGGTCAAACGCCGCGTGGTGCGAATCGGGAATGGAATCCGCTGGGTGGGTTAACTAGTGCCGATGCGACTGATTTCTTTTTGCATCGCCAGTTGGTCGAGACTCGCAAGAGGCAGGTCAAGGAACAGAGCGATCCGGCTTTCGAGAATCAGGTACGCATCAGTAAAGGCGCGCTCGATTTGCTCCGGCGTGCCCCTAACCACCGCGGGATCGGGAACGCCCCAACGTGCGGTCAGGGGCTGACCGGGCCAAACGGGACACATTTCCTGGGCCGCATTGTCGCAGACGGTGAAGACGAAACTCATCTTCGGTGCTCCCGGCTTTGCGAACTCTTCCCAGCTCTTGCTGCGCAAGCCTTTGGTGGGCAGGTGTGCCAAGCCAATCAACTTGAGCGCCTCGGGATGCACAAGTCCCGACGGGTGACTGCCCGCGCTATAAGCCGTGAAGAAGGGCTTGCCCTTACTGTTGAGAATTGCCTCGGCCATGATGGAACGGGCGGAATTTCCTGTGCACAGGAATAGAACGTTGTACCGCCCTTCGATAGCCGTCATCGTTGGCAGGCCACTGTAAGGCAAATTGTCATTCTGAGGGCATCCGATGAGAATGCCCGAACAACCTCAACTTCTAACGCTTCAGTCACTTTGTGTTTGGACGCCCGTACCAGCAATTGCAAATCGTTTCTCCGACCTACCTCCTCAGAAACTCGTTAGCCGATAAGGCCGGATCTCTGCCCTCACTTGCAACACGCCGGAGAGCAACAGGCTTCTGTGGTCTTTGCGGATTTTGATTTATTCGCCCGCACGAAGGCGCTCATGAACTTGCCGTCGACTTGCGGCGCAAGCGCCTCCACATCCAGGCCTTTTTCGGTGAGAAATTCGCGCGCATCTTCGACGCGGTAAATGCGGGTCGGCTCGATCTCCACCTGCTCGAAACCTGCGGACACCAGCTTGTCGCGATATTCACTTTCCTCCAGCGCTCCCGCCACGCAGCCTACCCAGAGAAGAATGTTTTGCCGGATTCGTGCGTCGACTTCCCCGCGTGTCACGACGTCGGAAACAGCCAATCGTCCGCCCGGCTTTAGTACGCGAAAAGCCTCTCGCAAGACGCGATCTTTATCGGCGGAAAGGTTAATCACACAGTTCGAGATGATGACATCCACCGAATTATCCGGCAGCGGAATATGCTCGATCTCCCCTTTTAAAAATTGGACATTTTCGGCTCCGGCCTTGCGTTTGTTCGCGTTCGCCAGTGCCAGCATTTCATCCGTCATGTCCAATCCATAAGCTTTACCCGTGGGTCCGACACGCTTGGCGGAAAGCAAAACGTCGATACCGCCGCCGGAACCCAGATCGAGAACAACTTCTCCAGGGTTCAATTTGGCGAGGGCCGTGGGATTTCCGCACCCAAGCGAAGCTTCGAGCGCCGCTCCGGGAACTTGTTCTATCTCGGTGGCGTCGTAGAGATTGGAAGTGATCGGATCGCATGCTGATCCGGTTGAGTCCGCCGTTCCGCAACAACTCTTCCCGCTGAGCGCCGCCTGCCCGTATTTTTCCTTGACCATCTCCTTGATGTCTCGACCGTCCATGCCGCCCTCCTAGCTGCAGATTTCTACGATGTCTTGCGGTCTAAGTGCTTTGTTCCGCGTGCAGCACTCCGAATAGAGAAACTGCAACAGTTCCTGGAGCGCTTCCGTATTCGCGGTGTAGCGCAAGAACGTGCTCTCGCGCTGCACATGCACGAGATCTTCGCTCTTCAACTTGTCCAAATGGTGCGAGAGCGTCGAATTGGGAATCTCCAATTCTCC
>QHZC01000278.1 GCA_003224515.1 Acidobacteriota bacterium | reverse complement strand
CCCCATTTCCGAGATTGCGATAAAGCGCGTTGCGAACCGGAGACGAACTCTTGCCGCGAGGAGTTTCCCCACCGTTCACGAAAAAGAGGTCGTCGAAACCGTCACCGTCGAAATCCAGGAACGCCACACCCCCGCCCATGGTTTCAATCAAAAAGCGGTCTGGTGATTCCCCGCTGAAGTGGTGCCACGCAATACGAGCCTGTTCTGTGACATCGGTAAAAATTTCCTTGTGCGGCGAGGACGGCGAATGCTGGAAAAGAGCCAGAGAAAACGAAAAGAGTCCCATTAGAGAAAGAAAAAACAGATGACGCGGAGCGCGGCGGCACTTCTTATTGGTTGGATCGTGCAATCGGCGAAGCGACGGGCCCATGCCACCATTCCTATTCTTTCAATTTGTCGTAAAGAGTTGCTTGCTTCGCTGCCTCCTGCTTTCGGCCCAGCTGTCGATAGGCACGTGACAACGCAAAGTGAGTCTTGGCACTTGATGGAGCCAGCTTTGCAGCTTTTTCCAGGTGTATCAGTGCTCTGGCGGCTTGGCCCCGACGGAGAGCAAGGTCTCCAAGCTCGTAATGTGCCTCAGCGAGCTTGTTATCGTGCGCCACGGCAGAATGGAGGAGTTGTTCAGCTCTGACTTCGGCACCTGTGTTGCCAGTTTCGGCTTCTTTCAGCAGCACTCGGCCCAGTTCAAGTTCAAAGCGCGCTATTTCAGGAAACCGCCCGATGGCCATATCAAGAGTTGTTTTGGCTCGCTCCGTCATCCCTGCATTGGCCTGCGCTCTTGCAAGCCCAATCGTGGCGTCCGAGTTGGTGGGTTCGAGTTGAGCGGCACGAGTGAAAGAGCTGACAGCGTCCGTGAAGTCACTGGCGCCAAGTTCAATCGATCCTTTTGAGACGAAAACGCGGGAAGAATCCGGGAATGCTCTGGCCATTCTCTGTGCAAGCTCCATAGCTGAAGAAATCCGTTTTTGAGCAAGAAGGATGCTTGCTAAGTCCAGATAGCTTGCCTCGCTGCCGGGATCGAGCTGGATGGCTTCTTGAAGGGCGTGAATCGCTTCCTCGTGCCGGTTCTGAGCCCGAAAGCACGATGCGAGCAAACGGTTTACTTCACTCGTCTTGTGACCATCATCTAGGAGCTGCTGAAGAATTTGCCTGCTCTCCTCGAACAGCTGCGCATGGAATTTCACTAGGGCAAGCCGGTAGCGCAGGTCAGTCTGATCGGAATAATGCGGCGCCACGGAAGACAAGAGCGTCTCGGCTGTTTTGTAATCCTGCATCTCGTCGGCGATCTGCACTCCAAGCAACGCAGCCGGGGCTCCGGCCGCGTGGTTCTGTAGTTCGTTGAGCCACGCTCGCGCTTTCTCGGTTTCACCGATGTGATAGTAGGACCTCGCAAGCGCGGCGATCGATTCCGGTTGCGCGCGCACCAATGCGGGTACGGACCCGAGCGTCTTGGCGGCCGTGGCATAATCTCTGGTGTTCTCCGAGACCATCCCAAGGAGCAGCAGTGCCTGAGGATCGCCCGGATTTGCATTGAGAAGCATTCGAAGATTTTGCCGAGCCTCCGCGTAACGGTGCAACTGCCAAAGATTAGCCGCGAGGTACCGGCGAGCCACCAAGTCCCGCGGATCGATTTTCAGCGCTCGCTGGAAGTAGGATGTTGACTCGTCAAGCTTTTTTTCCATTGCGAGAACGGTGGCCAAGTCTTCGAGGAAGCCCGCGTTAGCCGGCGCCAGAGCTACCGCCTTGCGAAGCTCCGCTTCCGCCGACTGAAGATTTCCAACCTTTGCGAGCGCGAGCCCCTCTGCCGAGTGCGTTTCAGCTCTGTTAGCCTGTGTCCCATTAGAAGAGATTTGGTACATGGAAAGGACAGAGCTGGGAGCAAAGAGAAATGCCACTGCACACACCCTACGACTGAGAGCGCAAGCGAGCCAAGGCCTGGGCGGGGCTGTTCTTATCATGGTCATCCGTTTTCTTCCGCAGCGTTTTAGCGCCAGAATCCCGAGTTTACCCTGGGTCAGACGTACTCAAAAGCTGTTTGCCGCTCGTGCTCTGCGGGGCCATCGCCCAAAGAGGTCGCTGCCACAGGCGGGGCGCAGGCCAAACAGCAGGAGCAGTGACGCGGGGGATTTTTTGATAGTTGCACTCAGCGCGGCCTCCCCCAACCGCGCCAGGACAACCGCCACTTACTTCGCCAGAAGGAGTTAGCCCCGGTTTGTCAGGAGGGCCCGCCCCGAGAGCGGCAGCATCTCCTCCGAATCGTGATCATGCGACCAGCGATAAAGTGAAAGGTGCGGGCGAATGGCCCAATTCTTGGTCCTGGCACCATCCGAACGTACGCGCGGCAAGCCCATCCGCCGCCGAGGTCTGTCATGCCGCAGACATCGACGGCACCTGCCTCGCTGGCAGAATGGAGAGTGATCCATTTGCAGAGGATGCCTGTGTGTACTGAAATTTTCGCACGCCGAAGAGCAGTCGAACCCACTATTGCCCGGTCGCCCAACTAGCCAGACTGTGTGCGTTTGAATTGTACGTTTTACTGCGATAGCGCGGCGGAAGTGACTGACTGAGGCGAACCTTGCGACAGTGGTCTTCTACGGACGGGCTTATTCGGCCGCGCCGTGGGTACCCGTACTTAGCCTGAGGATTCTCCACTCATTCGTGGCTAGCAGGTTTCCCCCACTCTTCGACCCGCACTACAAATTGGAGACCGACAGCAAATTTTGTGCTCTCAAGGCGTTGGCAATAAACCACACGCGCCAGCGACTTGAAGCCTTCCTTTGGAGCACTAACCAGCAAATGCTTCCCCGGAGCGCAGTTCCAGTCAGTCACGATGCGTGCACCCCGAGGACTCACATCTTCAGTGACCGCGCTCTTAGTAAGTTGCGATTCGTCCAGGTGCGCCTCGTCCAGGCGCAAAAACTCTATCGTCACTGCCCTGGGAGTGCGCTTTTCATATCGGCCAGTAGGTATACGCACCTTGGCCCCCTGTCGGTGCCTTAGGCGCTACTGAGGTAGAGAGTGCTCCGAGCCGGGGGGGAACGCTCCGCTGCTCCCAAGACATAAGCTTAGGTCGTTGGTTGAAGGACCGTCAATCAGGGAAATACCCCAATTCACCAGAGGGGAATTTACCAACAACAGTCAGCGCCGGAACGTTGCCATTTTTTTCGCAGCTTAAGCAAACAAGCCAGATGCGGGCCAGATACGCGAATGCGGACACTTTAGAGCGCCGGGAAATTCCCGATGCGGACCTTGCTTTCCTGATGGACCTGCGTTGAAATGGCGAGGAAGCGCAAATGGCTTCGCATACGGTGCGGTGCGTGGTGAAGGCCGACCGAACGAGCGTACATCAGCGCATTCCCTCCATGGGCGGTGGATGGGACTTACGTGTTCTATATGGAGAGGCGCGTAGGTCAACGGCTTGACGTAGTCGTTGCAACGATTGCTGACGACAGCCAGTACTTGGGAACCGTCGCAGACAGATGGCAACCCGAAAAATTTTCAGCGGCGCTTTTTTGAAGTGTCTTCCGACTTGCTCTGGATGCAAGGCCGTGATTGCGAACTCAGTGAATCTTTTGCCTCGGACAGGCTAGTAGCGCCCCTTGAGGACTTTCGGCGGCTGCCAGTGCTATCTGTTCCTCATATTCGTCTGTGGTGCTTACGAGTTGCCTCCAGTCGCAGGCGACAAAACCATGGGCACAACCATCCTCGGTCCTATACCGGGGAAACGCTTTCTGGAAGGACTTCGGCGGAACCTGCGAAACACGGAATGATGGCCATCTTGTGATTTGAGAGTCAGAGACGTCGCGGCAACATGTCGCTCTCCACGCCACGCAGCAGCCTCTGTTCTAATCTAACCATGTTGCGACATTCAGCAAATAAGCTGAGATCCGCCTCCGGGGCCGCCTTTGGGAATTCGATTCCTTGTGCGATGAGCCGGAAACCGTCCGCAAGCGACTGGAAAATGCGTTTGGTGGGCTAGGTCCGCAGTTCTCCGAAGAACCTCTTTTAAATCCCGGTTAGGGTGTTGCCTCGATGTCGAATTGGGGTCTTTCCTGAATTGACTGCCAAGCCTTCTATGTCTTATGTGGTGACTAACCTGGAAAGGGGTTCTCGCGGAGCAGGTGCCTGTGGAAATCGCCCAAATCCAGCCCAAAGTGTTGATGCTTGGCGCAAATGCGCTGGTGCGTGACAACGTGCGTGTTTTGCTCGGGAGTATGGGGTATCACTGCCTTGTCGCTTCGACCCTCAAAGAGGCGCTCACGCTGCTTGAACAGCAAAAACCGGATGCCGCGATCCTTGATCCCCAGCAGGCAGATTCTCCACCGGCCCGGATCGTAGCTGCCTTCCACAAAATGGTTCCGCATCTGCGAGGTCGCGCCATTGTTCTCATAGGTGAAGAGCGCGACTCAGCACTTCGCCAAGTGCTGGATGCCTATTTCCTTCCGCGGGTTCCCCGAGATGCCCTTTTGCAAGAGCTGTGGCCAAGCCTGGATTCCCTGCTCCGACGAATGACCACAACCCAACAGGTCACGCGTAGCGCGCCGCTGGTCTTTGATAATTTTCTTCAACCGTTGCTCGTCGGTGCTCGGTTCTCGCACCCTACAGTTCGCCGACTCCTTTATGAATCCGACAGCCTAGTGGCTGAGCTTTCCCTCGAAGGGCAGAGAGATTCGCAGCGCATCACGCTGGTGAGTCAGGTCGCCAAGCCAGAGCCCCAGCTGAGCTGCCTTCCCGTAGCGTAGTGCTTCAAGGCCATGCGGGGTTGATAGGCATAGCTAAGACGAACGAGTGGGGCGAGTTTCGCTTTGAATTCAAAATTTGCGCCGGGCGTCTCGCGGGGGAAAACTACTGGGTATCGGTCGGCTTGCCCGATTCGAAGAGCGTCATAGGTGGGACCACAGAGGAACCGCAAATCCCTGGAGACACCCGGCGACTCAGAAAGACGTGCATCCCAAGGGGAAGAAGAGAAGGTGAGCTATGAAGTTCAAAGCGCTCTGCGTGCTCCTGTTTCTCGGTGGACTCTGGCCCGCCAAAGCCTCTGCCGACAACCGGTTCATCGTCCGCTCGAGACTCGATCTCCAGACACTTCAAACGGTGTGCAACCCTCCCCTATTGCCCCCCCTCTGCACTGTGGTGCGGGGGCTTGGCGATCCCTTGGGGCAACTCTTCCTGATCACCAGTTCGCTTGACCTACACGGTTTGTTAGATCTCCCGGGCAATCCGCTGGGAATTGTGCGTGCCGAAGTGGACCAGTTGCTCAACTTATTTCCGGTTGGCGCACTAAACGTCCTCCCCTCGCCATTGCCTGTAGACCTGATGTCGGACAGAACTCCGGTGCCTTATCCCAATTCCGGCGGAACCGTGTGGAATAGCTATGCGAACCAACTCGCGGCACAGAAAGTCCGCGTCTCGGATGCACAAAGCCAGTTTGGAGTCAGTGGCAGCGGAATTGTCGCGGATATTGACACCGGGGTGGATCCCACGCATCCCGCGCTACAGAGTGCTCTATTGCCAGGCTACGACTTCACGCGCGATCAGCCGGGTGGTTCAGAATTAACAGATATTCCTTCTTCGTCTTGCCCTTTCACTTCGTGTCCGCCTCCAGCCTGCCCGAATTGCTCGCCAGCGAAGGTGAATCAGTCCACGGCGGCAGTGCTGGGCCAGTCCACGGCTGCCGTGTTAGATGGGAACGACCAGTACGCCGCCTTCGGCGTACTATGGTGATGGGCGTGATCCACCTGGTCGCTCCGACGGCGCAACTCTTGCCCTTGAAAACCTTCAAAGCGGACGGTACCGGTTTTCTCTCCGACATTCTGCGGGCCATCTATTACGCTGTACAGAACAACGCTAACGTAATCAACATGAGTTTCGACACCCAGACGAGTTCGCGAGAACTGGAGAATGCCCTGGACTACGCCAGACAGAACAACGTCATTGGAGCAGCGTCGGCCGGGAACGAAGGCCAATCAGCTCCACCACTTAATGTTTACCCTGCGCAGTGGCAAGACGATGTGATGGGAGTCGCCTCAACCAGCGACCAGGATACGCGGTCTTCGTTTTCCAACTATGGCAATGAGATTGTGTGGGTCGCTGCTCCGGGCGAAGCCATTGTCTCAACTTATCCCTTCAGCACGTACGCGGCGGGATGGGGAACTTCGTTTAGCGCGCCGTTTGTTTCCGGTGGTTCTTCCCTGCTGCTGAACAAACAAGCGAATACCAATGAGTCTCAAGCCGCCGCTGCTGTGGCTCATGCAGTGCCCTTAGGCCCCAATATGGGCCACGGCAGGTTGGATTTAGTCCAGGCACTGGCCGCAGTAGATGTACCTCCCACGGGGTCGATTGACAGTCCCGCTGGCGATGTGATCATCGAAGCCGGGCAGCCCGTATTCTTCTCTGGATCGGGTACCGACCCAGATGGAACAGTCACTGGATATTCCTGGTCATTCCCTGGCGGCAACCCTGGGTCTAGCAATGTGGCTACGCCCGGCAATGTTACTTACTCGGCTGTCGGAACGTTCCTTGCATCTCTTACGGTGACGGACAACGCTGGCCTAAGCGATCCGTCGCCAAAAACACGCACCGTCACCGTTTTGCCCGCGTTCTCGCTCTCATCGACACCATCTGCGGCGACCGTGCCACCGGGGGCCAGCGCAAATCACACCGTGACCGTGGTGCCAGGAACCAGCTTCACGGGAACGGTGAGGTTATATGTTGCGGGCCTACCTTCCGGCGCCACCAGTTCATTCTATCCCGCATCGTTAACTGGATCGGGCTCGACGACACTAGCGGTAACGACGGCCACGACGACGCCACAAGGCACGTATAGGCTGACCATCACGGGAACGAGCGGCAGATTCTCACACACCACGCAGGTGACCCTGGTCGTCAACGCAAGCGACTTTTCTGTTTCCGCGTCTCCCGCAAGTGTGAAGATCCGCGCGCCTAACAGCGGGACCTATTCTCTTGCGGTTGCCGCAGTACAGGGCTTCACGGGAACTGTGAATCTCAGTGTGACCGGCCTGCCTCCGTTCGTGACGGCGGTATTTAATCCACCTTCGATCGCCGGCTCCGGCACATCTGTGCTCACACTGCAAGTGGACAAGCAGGCGCCAACTGGAAACTACAATCTCACCCTTATCGGGAAGAGCGGCAGTCTGATGCATTCCGCTAGCGCCATTTTGAAGGTGCGATAGGATGCGCCGGCCGTAGGAGATCCCGAGCAAGTTCGATCCGATTACCGGCGACTTTACCTATGTCCGATGGCTTGTAGTTCGGACCCTCTTACCGAAGGAGAATTGGGCGCATATAGACCGCCATTTTAAATCCGGGCCCCGGGCACCACACGTTCGCGCGATCGCTTCGTTTCCGAAGAAATCTGCTTTGCCATGAGCAAGATACGTGGCTTTGCCGTCTTGTGAGACGGGTTCGAGCGTGAAAGCACCAAAGGGTCGCGGCCTGGATCGTACGTTCCACTGTGGACGAACCTTCGCGGTATCGCGTCTGACGAACATCCGTGAGCTAATTACCTATCCCGAAAGTGTTGACCAGACGCGGGCGTCACTGGCGGAGCTGGCGGAGGAGCAGGGCATCACCCAGACATCGCATTTGCCGGGGAAAAGTCGAGATCACGATCTGGACGCACAAGATCACGGTCTGACGGAAAGCGATTTCATCTTAGCAG
>QHZC01000277.1 GCA_003224515.1 Acidobacteriota bacterium | reverse complement strand
CCCCATCCGTGGTCTTGGCAACTCCTAGCCATTTGATTCCACGCTCTTGCAGATCTCTATAGGAGATATAGGCCGTCTCTGGATTGCCTAAGCTGGTTGCGATCGCTCGCACTTTTCCATCCCCCCGACCCAAGCTGGCCTTTCGCCAAGTTGTCCCTTCGTCATCCGACGTGTAGGCAGATTCGTCGCCGATAACATAAAGGAGCGGCTTGCCATCCTCCTTGAATCCCGCAGAGAAATCTGTGAAAGCCTTTGCGGAGGGGCCGGATAGCCCCTCGACGCCGGACGAGGTTTTTTTTCCAATGAAATGTGAACCCGCAATGAGAACCGTCCGAGCACTGCTAGGGGAGTGAGGATTGACCCACAGCTTGCGGGCCAGTCCCGGTAAATCCTCCTCTCTTATCCAATTCTGGCCCCCGTCACGCGAGATAAAGAGGGCAGAGGTCTCTTTCTTTCTATCGCCTGCGGCAACATAAAGGATTTTGGAATCGGAGGGATCGACGGCCATTGCCGTGATGTTGCCAAGAGGATTCGGTTCCGCAATTAGAACTTCCTCCGAGTGATCCGAACTCATTTTGATGCTCTTCACCGAGGACGGGCTCGGGTAAATCAGGCGCCATGTCTCCCCTTCGTCCTGACTACGCCACAATCCGTTAGATTGCGCATAAATTATCTTCCGATCGAGCGGATCGAAAACAAAGAACGCGACGACGCCTCGTAGATTAAACATGCGCCAAGACTTGCCCGCATCATGGGTGATATAGGACCCCGTCATATCGCAGCTGACCAGGACGGTGTTCGGGTCGTGAGGACTGATACTGGGATGGAACATGGCCCCACCACCGCCGGGGCCAACGATCTTAAAATCACCAGGACGAGAGTCGCCACCTTCAGCCAACATAAGCGCGGCTACTGCAAGTCGAAAGAGGAGAAAGATCATCTATTTCTTTCCTTTGTTTTCGTTATTATTGTTTCACTTTCTTTTTGGCAGAAACTACTTGCTTTGTCAATCCCTTTGAAGAACTGCTAGATCTTGAGTCGCAAAAGTCGGGCGGCATTTTCAAAATAAACTTTCTTGAGTATTCCGTCGGGTAAGCCGAGGCCGTAGATCCGCCAGCGGCCCTGAGGAGGCACAGGTGCGGGCGCATAGTCGAAGTATTCGTCTTCGGTTTCAAGAAAGCGGTAGTAGATCTCGTACAGCTGGTAATTGAAGATTTGCTGAGGCGTGTCGGTACCACCGGGAACGGCATCCGTTCCAAAGAGAATTCGATCCTGATATTTCTCGAAGAACTTTTTCGCCATGCGCGGCTGGCGCCCCAGCTCCCCAATCCGCGCACCAAGCTCCACATGCATATTGGGAAAGCGGTCCATGCATTCGCCGACGTAAGGAAGATTCTCAGCGTCATTGCCCACATGAAGCACAATGAATTGGGTCTTGGGGTGGCGAGCCAAAACGCGGTTACGAGCTTCCAGCAGTTCCTCGTTGCTAGGAAAATCGCGGCCGTGAAAGGACCAATCCGGATGGTTATTCAATTCCTCGAAGCGCTCATTGAAACGATCTATGGGGAGGAAGAAAGCCTCTGGATCCGAAACGTGAATCGCTACCGGCATCCCCAGTGATCCGCATGTTTCCCACATGGCATCGAAACGTGGATCGTCAATTTTTACCAATGGGCCTTTCGAGATTTCCTCACGCAAATAAAGACCCAGGGTCTTCAGAATTTTGAGTCCGCGCGCGCCTGCCTGTTGCGCCCGAACAATCTCATCGGCTTGAAATTTGCTATACTCCGGTTGATTGGTGCGCTCCCACCACGGTTCCGTGAAGGTTACGAAGCGTTCCGGATACGGCTGCTGAAACTTTCGAATCGTTTCCTGTAGTCCTTTGCCAACTCCGCCGGTCAGGTTGACCATCACACGGATGTTCTTTCGATTCATCAGTGCCAGCAGCTCCTCGACAGGGGCGGGATATTTCATGGCCTCTCCTATGCCTACTCCGTTGGCTGACTTCGCGGTGAAAGACAGATGCGTATGAATATCTATGACGGGATGTCGTGAGCGAAGCACCTTGGTCTCAAGGACGTGTAGCATGCTGCGCGGTTGGAAGTCCGCAAGCTGCAGTGGTCTCCCCGCGCCCTCAGGAGCGACTGGCGAGGACCTTATCGAGGTCCAAGGTAATCTGCCTGCGAAGAAAAACATCCCCATGCTTTCCAACCAACGTCTCCGGCCCATTCCACTCATGAATCCTCCCGTCTCATCAAATCCCGCCCCCATGGATCTCCTTTTTCATGCGACTTCTTCTATATCGTTTACTTTCGCTTGTCAAAGTGGGATAAATCTCCAGGTTCCACTCTCCTTTAAGGCCAATGCAAACGTCCACGATGCACGTGGACCTTGAATAAATCAAGCCGACCAAGGGACACACTGATGGTCAATTGGAAAATGGGAGTTTTGATTGGTGCTCTTGCCGGGACAGCGTTGACTTTGCTTCGCTTTTCGAGTACGTCCCAGATCGCTGCGATACCGCAACAATCGTATGCCAGCGACATGCAGCTCCAGGCAAAACGGTCCGCCGTGGATTTCGTGTCGGATGGCGATGCCTCTAAGCCTTCATGGAGACATGCCAAATCCGTGGAATTTGACAACGACGCTTCGGGGAAATCCCACTATCCGGAAATTTCGACTCGGGTTGCATCCGTTTGGACCGAAACTCATATCTACATTTTCTTTTGGTGTCGCTACGACGCATTGAATGTGTATCGAGGAGAAGACGCGGCGGTTGAGCGGTGGCAGCTTTGGGATCGCGACGTGGCCGAAGTTTTCCTGAACCCTCAGCCAGAGCGAGTGAGTCACTACTACGAGTTTGAGGTAGCCCCCAATAACCAGTGGATAGATCTTGAAATCGATAAGACTAAAGAGCCTTTTAATGATGCGTCTTGGAATTCAGG
>QHZC01000276.1:13660-14090 GCA_003224515.1 Acidobacteriota bacterium | reverse complement strand
CCCTGGAAAGAAGTCGTAGACCCTTAGTTTTCAGCAACCCTTTGACACTTCTTTCATGATTGGTCCGGGCTCGAAAGAGCCATGATTAATCATTCGTACCGCAGCGCTTCAACCGGATCGAGTTTCGCCGCTTTCATCGCCGGCCACACGCCAAATACTAACCCTACGGAAACGCTGACGACGATTCCGGTCAGCGCGGCCCACACCGGAACGCTTCCCGGCCATTTCAAGCCGACTCTCACAAGCACCACCAAGCCATTCACCAGGACGAGCGCGAGCACGCCGCCGACTCCCGTGAGCACCATGGCCTCCAACAAGAATTGCCAAGTAATATCCCCGCTCTTGGCGCCGATGGCTTTGCGAATGCCAATCTCGCGGGTTCGCTCGGTCACGCTGACCAGCATAATGTTCATCACTCCCACGCCGCCAA
>QHZC01000276.1:7035-13653 GCA_003224515.1 Acidobacteriota bacterium | reverse complement strand
ACCATCCCCAGAATGCTGTGAAATTGATCCACGATCTGCTGGGAGGTTTGAATGGAAAAACTATTCTTGCCCTGGTAGGGAACGTTGCGGCGGCGGCGCAGCACTTCCGTAGCCTGATCGACGGCCTGATCCAGCAGGTTCGGATAGGCCTGGAAGCGGATGCAGTTTTCATACGCGCCCGGATAAATTTTCCGGAAGGTGCTGTAGGGGATGAGCACGCGGCGGTCTTCATCGTCCTGGCCAAACATTCCTTTGGGCTTTTCCACCACGCCGATCACACGAAACGCCGAGCCATCAATCATCACATCTTTGCCCAGCGGCGAAACATTGGGAAAAAGGACCGGCGCGGCATTTTCCCCGAGCATTACCACTTTTTCGCGGTGCAGATCGTCACCTTCGCTGATGAATCGGCCTTCCAGCGTCGCGGCGTTGGCATAAACCTGGCCGAAATTCGGCTGTACGCCGCGGAAATCGATGGCGGTGACTTCGCCGTCCTTGGTGCGCACGGAATGCTGCTGCTCCCACCAGGTGATGAAAACGGTGAGGTCCTTGATCGCGGGACATAATTCTTTAACGGCTTGGCTGTCTTCCAGCGTCAGCGGCTTGCGTTCGCGTTCTTCCTTGGGGCGCCGGCCGCCCCCGTGCGGGCCCTGGTCAAAGCGCGCGACGAAGGCGGTATCGGCGCCGTACTGCTTGATGTTCTCCTGGACTTGCTGATCGAAGCCGGTGATGAGCGCGGCAACCAGCATGATGACGCTAACGCCGAGGACCACGCCGAAGACGGTGAGAAAGCTGCGCAGTTTGTGCGCTCGGAGCGTGTCCATCGCCTGCTTGAGGTTTTCGCCGTGCTGTTGTGCCATGGTCGTTGGATGCTTGCCCGTTCGATCGGGGCGCCATTTCCCTTAGCCGTCGGCGCGCAGGGCTTCGATTGGATCGAGCTTGGCGGCGCGCATCGCCGGGTAAATCCCAAAGAAAAGACCGACGCCCGTGGAAACCCCGAGCGAAAGAATCACGGCGCTCATCGGCGTGCGCATGGGGATGGAAGTCAAGGCGCGCGCCACCGCAACCACCGCATAGGCGAGAACGATTCCGATCAGGCCACCCGTGGCCGCGAGCACCGCTGATTCCGTCACGAATTGTAGGACGATGTGCTTTTTCCTGGCGCCCAGCGATCGCCGCAAGCCAATTTCGCGCGTCCGCTCGGTCACGCTGGCCAGCATGATATTCATGATCACGATTCCCCCAACCACCAGGAACACCGCAGTCAATCCCACGGCCACCATGAACAGATTGCCGGTCAAAGATTGCCAGAGCCCCATGATGGAATCCGACCCGATGATCCCGAAATTGTCCGGTGCGTCCCAGGAAATGTGGCGCCAGGCGCGGAGCAGCATGCGCGCTTCATCTTCGGAAGCGGACATCATCTCCGCGTTCGGCGCCTGAACAAACAGCACGAGCGAATCTCTCTGCGTGCCCCATTCCTTGCGGTAGGTTTCGAGCGGAATGAATACGAAATTATCCTGCGATTGCCCGAGCGCGCTGCCGATGACCGCCGCAACGCCCACTACTTCATAACTGTGCGTTCCCGCGCGGATGGTTTTCCCGATGGGATCGACGCTGGAGAAAAACTTCTTCACCAGGTCCGCGCCAATGAAGCAGACCGGGGAGCGGTGCTCCTGGTCCGCTTCGGTCAGGAACCGCCCCGCGGCGATGTTCAAGCTGCGGACTTCGGAATAGTTTGGGGTCACGCCCAGAATGTTGACGTTTTCGAGCAGGTCATTGCCAAAACGCACATCGGAATTGTTGCCCAGCAGCGCGGCGATCTGGCTGGCGGTGCGCATGCCGGTTTTCAGGCTGTCCAGTTCTTCCCGGGTGACCAGTGGGCGCTTCTGGGCTTTAATCCAGGCGTCTTCACTGGTGATGATGCCCATGCGGTTCAGAACGTAGACATTTGCACCGAGATTCGCGATGCGATCGGCTACGTAAAAATTGAGCCCGGCGACCACGCTCATTACCGCCACCAGCGTCGTTACCGCCAGGATGACGCCGAGCAAAGTCAGGAAACTCCTCAGCTTGTGGGCGCGAAGGGCGTCGAGAGAGAGCCGCAGCGTCTCCAACATGGTGATCAGCGCGCTCCGGAAACGACTCTGTTTCAGGGACGCTTTCCTCCGCGGCGCCACGCGCGTGATTGCGCCAAACCCTTCGATCGGAGTTAGGCCCAAACAGACCTCCAACCTTCTCTAGCCAAGACCAACGTGCCCGTCGATTCGTTCCTTGATATATAGACGTGTCGAACAGCACTTTGCTTTCGGTGTTTCTTGGAGTAGCCTTACGCCCCGTCCGGTCTAATCTCAACGGCTCAGCGGTCGCAGCTTCCATTGTACCGTCTTGTACGGCAACTCTGGAGAAGAATGATGAGGCACCAGGCCCGCGAGACCCGCATCCGAAGGAGGACGCCATGCGTCGTATTTCCTTTTATTTTCTTGTATTTACAGCATTTTTCATTAACTTCATGCCTTCTAGCCAGGCCCCGGATCACCCCGACCACAAAGCCCCGGCCATGGCATCCGCCACACCGGCGTCAGGCTTCCGCGCCGAGTTCCTCGAAGAGCTCAGCTACTATGAACAGCGATACACCCGTCTAGCCGAAGCCATGCCAGCAAAGAACTACACCTGGCGTCCAGCAGAGGGTGTTCGCTCCGTAGGTGAAGTCTTCACGCACATCATCGGTGCGAACTACGGCGTTGCCCGGGCCCTTGGCACTGCATCTCCGGCAGGCTTCGATCCTAAGGCCATCACGGCCCTCTCCGGCGACAAACCGAAAGTCCTTCAAGCTCTAAAGGATTCGTTCGCGCATTTCCGCAAAGCCATCCTCGCCCTTAACGACGCCGATGCCGACAAGCCGCAAAAAATGTTCAACCGCCAGACCACCGTGCGCGGTTCCTTCATCGCCATCACCGGGCACTTTGGCGAGCATCTCGGCCAATCCATCGCCTACGCGCGCGTGACCGGCGTCGTGCCGCCATGGACCGAAGGGTTCCAGCAGCAACAGCAAAAGCCCGCAGACAAGCCGAAGCCATAGCTCTCTGGCGGATCGAGCGATCCACCAGTTATACATTCACATCCATCAGCACACTCCGGCGTTCGGCCGGTGTACAACAATTGTATGCCCGGACGAATCCAATCCGGGTAGAGCTTGGCGGCATTCTCGGCATTTCGCATCATGCTGAAACGCACTTTTCCCATCGCGCTGTTGTCTTTGGCTCTCGCTGCTGACGCCGCCGCGCAATCCGCGGTACCGGATTCTAGGCCCACGATCGGCCCGACGAAACCGGATTTCTTCAACCGCGTCATCGCCAACCAGAAGAAAGGCGAGGCCGCCCTCGACTTGTACGAGCGCATCGAACGCGTCGAGACCCGGCAAGAATCCGAACGATACGGCTCCCGCCGCAATCAAAATCATGCGCGTCATTCCTTCGGGCACCGGCATGTTTCGGATTCCCCTCAGCGCCGACGGCAAACCCAGGGATTCCTCTGCTTATCGCGCCGATCTTGAGAATCTGGTGCGAACTCTGACGCTGCTCGCCAGCGACGCCGGATCTCAGCGTGAGGCCCTGGAAAAATACGCCAAGAAAAAGAAAGAACGCAACGACCTCATCGACTCCACGCACAATGCGTTCCTATTCACCTTTGACGCCAGCGAGCTGCGCGGCGACTGCACGCTTGGCAAATACAAAATGAATCCCAGCCCGGCCTTTAAGCCCACCACCCGCTTCACTTCCATATTCCCCAAGGTGCGTGGCTTTGTATGGATCGACGAAGCCTCCGGCGAACTCGCCCGCATCGAAGGCGAAGTTACCGAAGACATTTCCGTCGGCCTGTTTCTGGGAAAAATCTACAAGGGTAGCCACTTCATGCAGGAGCGCTACGAATTTCTGCCCGGGCTGTGGCTGGCCAGCTTTTCGCAGTACGATTTCGACGGCCGCAAATTATTTTCCGGCTTTTCCGTCCACGAGCGCACCTTCTATTCGAACTACCGCTATATCGGCCCGCCCAAGGAAGCCCTTGCCGCCATCCGCCTGGAGCTCGGGCATGCCGAGTTGGACAAGCCGCGCGGAGACCCCGCCGATCAGTGAGACTTTTCCTCCCAGAATATGTTCAAACGGTAGAATTCTCGACCTTGAGACTGGACCAACGAGAACCTCTCCGGCGCGAACGGCGCGGTCTCCGTTGTCGGAGACCCCCAGAGCAAGCCGGCATCTTCCAAGCCCGTGAACACGCGATATGTCCGAACGGTTGGCAAGCAGCTCGACAAGCTGCCGGGGCAGATCGCCGACATCGACAAGCAGCTCAATGATCTGAAGAACTTCAGTGAAGGCCAACCATCGACGTCTGCGAGCGGCTTCAAACTCAACAAAAGCTACGAACGCGAGCCCATCGAGGTTCAAATGCGCGCACTGCAGGACAACAAGAAAGATCTCGAAGCAAAAATCGACGCACGCCTCGACGAAGCCCGCAAGAAAGGAGTCGAATTCAGCCAGTTGCGCTGAATCCGGCGCCGCGTGGCGCTCCACCTGCGCTTGACTAGCGAATCAGGCTCCAGGGATAAACGCCAACGTTAATTTTCATGATGAAGTAGCTGAAGCCGCCGGGATCCGGCTTGGGCTGATGCGGCGTGTCCGGCGGAATGAGCAGCCAGTCGCCGGCTTTTACTTTATAGGTTTGTGCACCGACGACCGGCTGGCCGCGGTACTCCCCGGGGATGATGCCGTCCTTATCCTGAAGATTTTGCCGGTTGGCGATTTTTCCGCCGAGGATCATTTCGCCCGTGCCCCCGGTGAAAATATAGAAATCATAGGCGCCGGCGTGCTGCTCGGCGTCGTCAAGGACGCTGTTGACTTTGGTCAAGCTGAGGACGGGCTTGTCGCGATACATGCGGTAGAGCATAAACATGCTGAAGTTGCGAGTCTGGACGTGCACCGGCCCGCCACCAAACGATTGGGAACTTCCACCGCCGGCTTCTTTGACCATTTTGGCGGCCCTCTCGGCCATTTCGGTGTGCGCTTTGCGAATGTCGTCAAAGTTCCAGTACATGACACTCGGAGCGTCGGGCGCGAGAGGCGGTTCCTTGGGGGAATTGAAGCCGAAGGGCATAACTTCGTTCTTGTTGTCCTGAGCGTTGGCGCTGGGAATCATCGGGAAGTCGTCGAAATGGCCGCTGAGAATAGGTTGCGGAGTGCGTTTCGAGGCGTAGCCGGCCACGTAGCCGAGAAGGGCGGCACCGATAAGAAGTACGCGAAGCATTCTTTTCATGAAGCAATCCTCCGTTCGTCGAATCTGGAAAACCGTGTTTTTGTTGCTGGGGACGAAACCAAATTTCGATTCTCGCTATTTTTTGGGAGCCGGCTTCGTCGCTTCGAATCGAATCTCTCTGAGCATCTCCGACTGCCGGTAAAGCTCCGTTTTTCCGACAGGAAACTTGTTGACTCTCAGCACGAAGGCCAGAATGTCCGCATCCTGCTGGCGAGTGAGGCGGCCCGGGACGCTCTGCGGCATGGTCTTGCGAATTCTGTCGAACAAGTCACCCATCGTCAGGCCGTTCCAATTCGCGAGGAATGCACCGCCGGTCAACGGTGGCGCGGATTCACCACCGGTGAGCATGTCGCCGTGACAAGCCGCACATTCCTTTCGATAAATCGGTTCCCCGCGCTTGGCCTGGTCTTCGGTGTACACGCCGTCCCAGACCGAACGCGACTCCACCGCCGGCGCTTGCGCTCGAAGCAGGCCAAGCGGGCAAGCCATCGCCGCCAGAACCAGGATTGCCGCAGCATTTCTCATCTTCACGTTCATTCCCCGGCCGATGGCAGCGTGTAAGCAATGTACTCGCCCGAGTAAGGCCCTCCGCTGACCGCCACGACGATGTACTGTTTGCCGTTCACCAGGTAGGTCATCGGCGAACCGGTTTGCGGTGCCGGCATGTAGACCGCTCCGACTTCTTTGCCGGTCATCTTGTCGTAAGCGCGCAGCATCGCGCCGCGCGGATGATCCGCCGTTGTGGTCACGTGTCCTTCGCCCGCGATGACCAGCGTCTTGGTCACCAGCGTGCCGATGTTGTACGTTTCCTGGCCGGTGGGCGGGATGTTCAGGCCTTTAAGCGCTTCGTTGTTGCGCACTACGTCCGGCGTCTCGCCATGCGCGATCTGCCAGACGAATTCGCCTTTATCAAGATTGATCGCCGTGATCGTTCCGTACGGCGGCTTGACCAAGGGCAATCCATCAATGTTCAAAGAAACGTATCCGCTGCTTTGCCGGTTTTTCGGCGGCTTCGGAGAATCGGCGCCGGCGTTCTCTCCCGGACCTTTTAGGATTTCCACTTCTTTTCCCGCAGTTCCCGCGATGTAATTCAGATCCGATATTTCTTTCGGAGCCGGCACCAGCCCGATTGGCTCGATGCAGGAGTTGCAAGCATAGACATACACGTTGTGGGTTTCCGGATCGTATGAACCTCCGGGCCAGTTCGTGCCCCCCGAGGCTGTCCCCATCGTGAGCGTGCCGAGCGGACCGTCCGGTTTGCTCACGGTCGGAGGCGTGTACACCGGGCCGAGGTGATACTTTGAG
>QHZC01000276.1:0-6932 GCA_003224515.1 Acidobacteriota bacterium | reverse complement strand
TCCACCGGCCGCTCCGGAATTGGCCAGATCGGTTTGCCGGTCAGGCGATCAAAAACGTAAAGAAATCCTTGCTTCGACGGCTGGGCCACGGCCTTGACGGGTTTTCCGTCGACGGTGATGTCCGCAAGGATGGGCGCGGAGGAAATGTCCATGTCCCACAGCGGGTGGTGCACCAATTGGAAGTGCCACTTGCGCTCTCCGGTTTTCAAATCCACACAAACCAGAGTCTCGCCGAACAAGTTATTTCCCGGCCGGTGCCCGCCGTAAAAATCGCTGGTCGGCGACTCCACCGGCAAGTAGACCAATCCGAGTTGCTCATCCACGGTGATTTGCGTCCACACACCGGTGTTGCCCGTATATTCCGCTGAACCCTTTTCCCACGTGTCGTAGCCAAACTCGCCCTTCTTCGGGATGGTGTGGAAAATCCAGAGCCGCCTGCCGGTTCGAACGTCGAATCCGCGCACGTATCCCTTATTGTTGCGCATGCTCTTCGGCGTCATGCCTTCGCGGAAGGCCGCGCCAATAATCACCGTGTCTTTCGCCACCACCGGTGCGGACTGGATGCCGATTTCGCCGGTAACCAAATCCGGGAAAATGTCCTGATCGTCGTTGAGCTTCAGATCCACTTCGCCGTTGTTTCCAAAGGAAGGAATTCGAGCACCCGTCTTGGCGTCCAAACAGATGAGCCGAAACCCCGGGGTTACATACAGGATTCGCTCTTCCTTGCCGTCGGACCAATACGCCAGCCCGCGGCCAGAAAGTTGACGGGGAGCGGCCCCCCCGCGCTTTCCCTCATGCTCGCCATGGATCCAGAGCAATTCCCCGGTGGCCGGATCCAGGGCAATCACCGCGCGGCGCGATCCTGCCGTCGCGTACAAAACGCCGTTTACCATCAGCGGCGTTCCTTCGAGCTTGTACTCCGGGCGGTCGCCGAAGTTGTCCGTCTTGATGCGCCAGGCGATTTCGAGGTCGCTGAAATTGGAGGCGTTGATCTGATCCAGCGGCCGGTATCGAGTCCCTGCGAGATCGGCGGCGTAGGTAGGCCACTCGGCATCCTTCGGATGAGACTGAGCGGATGCAGCCGCAGGCCAGCACAGGAGGCCTGCATAAAACAAAAACAACAAGGCGTGCAGGCCTTTTGATTTCTTCTCGCGCAGGGCCTGCTTCATTTTTGTTTTTTGCTCATCCGTCACGTCGGAGTTCGGAGGCCGTTGGTAAAACTGCCGCGTCCCCATTTGCAGGCTAAGCGCGTACTTCATGGGTCCGTATTCATCGACGCCGCCCTCGCGCAGCAGCTTCATCGCGGCTTCCAGCTTGGCAATGGGCTCGCTGATGTCCTTGCCGGCGCGCTTGGCCGCAAACACAGCTGCGATTTGTTTCGTGAAGTTGTTGCCTTCGGCGAGGATCGCGCCCATATCGTGGTCCAGAGCGTATTTCAGATTTTCCGTCGTGCCGGTGCGCATGTTCAGCTTGGGGAACTCCGCAACGAAATCGTGATAGACCTTGGGGTCGCTCACCGAGTCTTTAATCCCCGCGAGGTTCGGATATTTTTCCATGGCATGCAGCAATTCGTGGCTGATGGGTACGCCGGTCGCAAATGGAATGTGGTAGAGATTGACGGGAATTTTCACCTGCTCGAAGAGCATGGAGAAATATCGGGTCAATCCATCCAGGCGCGGATGCTTGTAATAAAACGGCGGTACGACGAGCAGGCCGTCGGCTCCATTGGCTTCGGCGTGCTGCGAGAGTTCCATCGTCTCGGGAAAATTTGCGGTTCCCGGGGAAACGATAATGTTCAATCCGTTGCGATGCTTGAAGGCGGTCTCGGCGACTTTCTTGCGCTCGACCACCGAGAACGATGGGAATTCGCCGGTCGTTCCGAGAACGACGACCCCATCTGCGCCATTAACCTTCAAATAGGCGAGCACGTCTTTGTACAGTTCTTCATCGAATTTAAGGTTTTTGTCGCAGGGCGTAGAAGCGGCGACCCAGAACAATACTTTTCCATTGGAAACGGCTGGAACATTCGCTCGGCGAGGCTCGGCAGCCAGCGCTTCCGGAATTTTTGCGCCACCGGCAGCCTCCAGCGCGGCGGTCGCCCCAACGGCACCCAGAAAAGTTCTTCTCGTGGTTGGCATGATTCCCTCCTTGGCAGGAAGCCCGCGAAAGTCTAAGCCAGCCGCGTTCAAGAAACAAATGTTTCGTATGAAGCGCGGGACCGTGGAGGAGTCAGCGACGCCGGTTCGTGCAATCTCACGCTGCAAATTCTCCTGCCGGACCATGCTAAACTTTGGAGATCCCCCCGGGCTTTCTCGGAAAAAGTGCAGGCCCCTGCTAAAATGCGCGTAATGCGCTTCCTTCTTGTCTTGTTGCTTTTCAGCGCGCCTCTCGAAGCTCGGTGGTGGAAGGTGCAAACCAGCGGGATAGACACGAATCTGCGCGGCGTAAGCGTCGCCCCTGCGTCGAGTGCAAAAGGTGTTTCCGCGTGGGTGGTGTGGGCTTCAGGCTCGAACGGCGTGATTCTGAAATCCACCGACGAAGGCGAGACCTGGAAGCGCCTGCACGTCACCGGCGGAGAGGCGCTCGACTTTCGAGGAATCGTGGCCTTCAACGCAACCACCGCGTACGTGATGTCCAGCGGCGAGGGTGAAAAGTCCCGCATCTACAAAACAACCGACGGCGGCGAAACCTGGAACCTGCAATACACCGACAAACGCAAGGAGTTCTTTCTGGACTCGATCGCCTGCCTTTCTGAAACACGTTGTTTCGCGCTCGGCGATCCTATCGATGGCAAATCCCTCCTACTGAACACAACGGAAGGAGAACGCTGGAATCCGCTCTCCAACGACAACATGCCCGGGGCCCTGCCCGGCGAAGGCGCGTTTGCCGCAAGTAATACTTGTCTCTTACTCTCCGGCGAGGACATCTTTTTTGGCACCGGCGGCCCGGTCGCACGCGTTTTTCGCTCTCCTGACTCGGGGCGCACCTGGACGGTCTCCGAAACACCTATCGCCCACGGCAACGCATCCTCCGGAATCTTCTCCATCGCTCGCGCGGACGAAAAGACCATCGTTGTTGTCGGAGGCGATTATCAGGATTCCAAGCGCGGGTCCGGCGTTGCCGCGTATTCCCGCGATCAAAGCAAGACCTGGCAACTCGCGCCACAGCAGCCCGGCGGCTACCGCTCCGCTGTGGCTCACATCGATGATGGGCGGTGGGTGGCTGTCGGACCCAACGGCGAAGACGTCAGCGGTGATTTCGGCGTCCACTGGAAGCACACCGATTCGCTGAATCTTAATGCCGTCGCAATCGCAGACATCGAGCATGGCTGGGCCGTCGGACCAAACGGCACCCTCGCGCGCTTCGTCAATCATCCAGGATACGAGATTCCTAGCCGCCAGCCACATGGCAGCAGCAGCCCGCAGCGCCCGCAGCCTCCGCCATTGCCGACTAAACCCAAAAGGTGTAGTCTCCCGCGTTGCAGCGGCCTGGCAGTGAATCATTTTCCATTCCACGCAACGCGCAACGGGAGGCAGTGATGGCAAGTTCCTTTTATTTCGGGGGCCACAAGCACGAGCAGGCTAAGAACCGCGCCGAGGAAAAAAGCGCGACCACGGCTAACGAAACGCCTTTCGCTGAGGTCTTTCCTACAACCGACCGCCGCGTCTTCCTTCAAGGCGCCGCCGCTGTAGCCGGCGCGGCCACCTTTGCCTGGCCCGCCTGGGCCCGCAGCGCAGCCGCCAAGAGCGATCTCGACGCCATCCGCGCCGAAATCGAAAAGGGCCACGACGAATCCGTCAAACGCCTGCAAAATTGGATCCGCCAACCCTCCATCGCCGCCGAAAACCGCGGCATGAACGAGGGCTGCGAGCTGACCATGGGCATGCTGCGCGAAGCGGGGTTTCAGCAAGCGGCGAAAGTCACAACCGACGGCCAGCCCGGCATCTTCGCCACGCTGGATGCCGGCGCTCCGCGCACACTCGGTTTGTACTACATGTACGACGTGAAGCAGGCAGATCCCGCCGAATGGTCTTCGCCACCGTTCGAAGCTGCCCTCGTTGATAAACCTGGCTTGGGAAAAGTTATCCTGGGCCGCGGCGCCGTAAACCAGAAGGGGCCGGAAGCCTCCTTCCTCGCCGCTCTACACGCAATCCGCGGCGCGGGCAAAAAGCTCCCCGTGAATTTAGTCTTCGTAGCCGAGGGAGAAGAGGAAATCGGTTCACCGCACTTTCCGCAAATTGTGCGACGGCCGGAGGTGATGGCGGCGCTGAAGAGCTGTCTTGGTATTTTCATGCCGAGCGCGTCCCAGGGCCTCGATGGCGAAGTCACCATGACGCTGGGTGCAAAGGGGGTCATCGAGTGCGAACTGATTTCCAGCGGGGAACGCTGGGGCCGCGGGCCACGCAAGGACGTGCATTCCAGCAACAAAGCGCGCCTCGACAGTCTCGCGTGGCACCTCGTCGAAGCACTCGCCACACTCGTCTCGCCCGACGGCAACGATCCCGCCATCGAAGGCTTTGCCGATAAGGCTCGCCCGATTTCCGGAGCCGAGAAGGAAATGATTGCAGAGGCGGCGCGGCGCTTGAGCGAGGGCGAAGCCAAAAAACTTCTTGGCGTGGAGCACTGGATTCACGACGCGAGCTGGCGCGAAGCCCTGGAACTCTTGATGTCGCGGCCCACCGTGAACATCGAAGGCCTCGTCGGCGGCTACACCGGCCCCGGCGGAAAAACCATTCTTCCTGGGAAAGCTGTCGCCAAGCTCGACTTACGGCTCGTTCCGGACATGACCGCGGCCGAAGCCCTCGCCGCACTCAAGGCCCACCTTGCCAAAAAAGGTTTCGGCGACATCGAAGTCCGCATGAGCGGCGGCTACGATCCCAACAGTACGCCAGCCGACGCGGCGCTCATCCGCGTTGAGACCAACGTGTATCGCCAGGGCGGGATCGCTCCGGTAATTCTTCCGCGCAGCGCGGGGTCGTGGCCCGGCTACGTATTCACCGGCGAGCCGCTGCACTTGGCTGCGGGCCCGTTTGGCCTAGGTCACGGAAGCGGCGCGCACGCTCCCGACGAGTACTACGTCATCGAATCGAAAAACCCGAAAGTCCACGGCATAGACGGCGCCGTCCGCTCCTACGTCGAGCTTTTGTACGGGCTGGCGCAAGCAAGCTAGACGGAAACGGTGCTTTTTTGCTCACAACGGCGGTTGCTCCGTTTCGCCCTCGCGGGTTAGATGCTCGTGATTCGAAGCCGAGGAAAAACGGCGCGATAAAGGCGATCGTCAAAGGTGAGCAGGCCAGGCCATAGCTGTGGCGCAAGGCGTGCGCGCCGATCAGAAAATCGGAGAAGATGCAGCGTGGACCCGAATAAACCTCTTTACGCCGCCGCGCGGCGTAGGACTGAAAGGCGCCCGGCAATCCGCTATATTGCTTCGTTGAAATCCCAGCCAATGGAGGCATTTGTATCCCTGAAGAAGCGCCCAAGAAATTCCCCATCACGCGTCGGGTATGCGAGCAACTCGGCGAAGACTGGAGCGTCGCCCCCTTCGTCAATAAAGATGGAAGTAGCCATCTCGTCGTCCTAGCCGTACCGCAACCCCGAACAAATTGGAGAGCTGCTCTTCGGTGATGACGGAAGACTTCGGCCCGTCGGCAAGAATGCGTCCTTCGCGCAGAAGAATCACGCGCTCGATCTCGGGAATAATTTCTGAAACGTGATGCGTCACGAGCAAAATCCCGAGCCCGGATTTCGCAAGCTCGCGCATCGTCTTTCGAAGCTGGAGTTGCGCGCCGATGTCTAGGGCGTTACTGGGCTCATCGAAAAGTAGCGTTTGCGGCTTATGCACTAGCGCCCGTGCGATTAGTGTTCGCTTGGCTTCGCCGGAGGACATCTCAGCGACCGCGCGATGGGCGAGATGCGCAATGCCAAGCCGCGCCAAAGTCTCCTCGGCCAGTAGAAGACGTTTCGGATCGGGATGATGGTGCGGAAAAATGCGCGTGCTGCTGAAAAAGCCGGAGAGCACCACATCACGGCCGGTGGCCTCCGTGGTACAGGAAGCCAGCAGGTCAGGCGATACGATTCCGAGCAGCGATCGCAGCTCGAAAATATCCCATCGCTCCCGCCCCAGTATGGAAATGTGGGACCCTTCCCGCGCGAGTGGATAGCACTCTCGCGTAATGGTCTTGATCAGCGTCGATTTGCCGCAGCCATTCGGTCCCAAGATGCACACGTGCTCCCCGCAAGCGATCTCCAGGTTGATATCATGGAGGGCCACGCGGTCACCACGCATGACCGTGACATGCGCGAGGAAGAGCAGGGGCGCGGGGATGGATTTCATTCTAGGCTCAATGGCATTGGCCGCTTCGCGGTCACACGCAGAGATGACCGCGACATCTTAACTGAGCGCGGGTGTGACGCAAGGGACCAGGGAAGGCGAATAAGCGAGGAGGCTTGCCAGCATGAGGGCCGGGCGGAAGGCCCACCCAGTTGAAACATCCGCCGACCCGGCGCTGGGCCTAAAAATAAAAAGGAGGTGAAAACAGGTTCGTTCTCACCTCCCGGGGTGGGTGGGGTGTTGCATGACAATACCTTCGGCGGCTTAGCAGGCCTGCCCTGCCAGGCAGGTCTGCGGCCTCACTCGCGGACTGCATTTTGCAATTCGTTAGGAGACTCACCACCAAAAAGCTTGTCTTTCTGTGGTTTGTAGCACCGCAAAACGCAAGTGTCAACGGTAAAAAACGACGGAATCGACGTGAAAAACGCGATCTTTCTCCACTCAGCGAGGGATCGCGAATGACCGCGTTGTTCGCTCAATGGCACTTTGCGTGCCCGGTTCAGTTCGATCTCACTGGCTTTTTCGCCTGGTCAAGGATTCTCTGCACGATGCGTCCGCGTCGTGGGGCTGTATGGTTTTTACAGGTACTGGGGCACGGCCT
>QHZC01000262.1 GCA_003224515.1 Acidobacteriota bacterium | reverse complement strand
TGTTGGCCTTCCTGGAAGGCCTCTGATTATGCCGAATGAGAACATGGCTCGATCTCCTCCAGCCGGGGTATTGAAAAGAATTCGGCATAATCCGGAACTCGGCATGTCAGCGGTTATACCGATATCGGCATAACCGTTGCAGCAAGCTCAGCGGACGCTTTGAAGATTTCTGGGAACGCCGTTCAGATCAAAGGAAGGCCACCGCATGACTTCATCTCCCAAATCTGATGTACGCCCGGTAAAGGCGTGAGTTTCTTCCGCCGTGAACATTAATCGAGTCGAGACATTGCCTAAAAGCAGAGTGACGAGGTTGTCCGGTTGGCTGACGGTAGCCTTGTCCAAAAACCAAGTCCCAAAGAGGCTGTCTTTGTCGAAGAACCTATGGTCTATCCTGGCGGTCTCGAAGTTCTCCACCCCAGTTTGCGTGGCGACAATATCGAAATGTGCCGTGTCACCGTTTCCTATTGGCCCACCGTTCGGCAGGGGCCAGATTTTTACATAGGGTAAGATCACGTTATAGATGCACGTGTTGGACACCCCAGGCTGGATCAGACTTTGCCCAGCAGGGCATGACGCCAGCGGAGGGCCAGCGCCGGCCAAGATCCCATTGCGCGCGTTAAGGGACGGAACTTTATCGGCGTTCGTCACACCGAGGGCCTGCCGGAACCCTTCATAGTTGGCAAAGAAGAAGGTCTTGTCTTTGAGAACGGGACCTCCCTCAGAAACTCCAAATTGGTTGCGGTGAAATGGGGGGAGGCTGGTGGTATCAAAGAATCCGCGTGAATCGAATCCCTCGTCGCGAATGAACCAGTAAGCATCGCCATGGATTCCGCCGGAAGTCCTTCCGTACTCGGCGGAATAGTTACTGGTTATGACGGAAAACTCCGCAATCGCATCCACGCCCAAAGAAATTGCCAGGACGCTTCCGGGAGACCCGCCCGCGTAATCAACGATGCTGATTCCGTCCAGGCGATAGTTGTTCATTTGCGGGCGCGTGCCTGAAATCGTTAGCTGCTTTCCCCATCCACGGTTCCCTCGAGGTGCGGTGAAACCGGTCGTAGTCTGAGTCTGAAGCGTATTTACACCCGTCTCCAGGGTTGCCAATTGCGACCAGTCGCGTCCGTTAAGCGGCAACTCCACCACTGTGGCTGAATTGACGACGTTGCCGACGGCCGAAGATTGCAATTCGACCGTAGGGGCTTCCCCGGTGACCTCAATTGTCTCCGTGATTTGCCCCACCGCCATGGTGACATCCAATACCTGCTTGGATCCGACCGTGAGCTCGATGCCCGATTGAACTTTGGTCGAAAACCCCGCAGCCGAAACCTTTACGTCATAAGTCCCCGGCACAAGGTTTGGGACTGTGTAAAAGCCATCTGCATCTATCGGTACGCTGTGAGTTTCTTTTTTGCCGACGTTCGTGACATTGAGTTGTGCGTTGGGAACCGCCGCACCGGATTGATCGGTTACCGTACGGGAGAGTGTCGCCCCAGTCACCTGGGCCCACATTGGAGCCGAAAACAGCAGAGCCACGCCCAGCACACTCCATGTTAGAAGGCTCAACCCAATCTTTTTCCAAAGGTTCGGAAAAATCATGCTTGCCCCCTTGTGCCGGGTAAAACCGGCAAGCTGACTGAATAAAGATGCCAGTGTTGGTAATGAAAGTTTCGGGTAAGTCCACGCAGAAAGAGTGATGGTGATGCACGCCGGGCTGTATCTTCTCGCTCGATGCAACCGTGAACCGGAGCAGATCGGAGACGGATCGGCTGAAGAATTACCGCGAGTATTTTAGCCAGCCGGTAGTCGAGCGGCTCATTTTAGCCAAACTTCAGGAGGAACAGTGCGCACATTATCGACGATATGCTTGATCCTACTAGCATTGGCTGGTTTGAGAGCTGGAGCGCAACAGCAGCCAGCACTCAAATTGGCGGGAACCATGCCCTTAGAGGGATTCTCAGGAGACCTCGATCACTTCGGAGTGGACCTGAAGGGCCATCGCTTGTTCCTGGCGGCCGAGGAGCACAAAACTGTCGAGGTGTTCGATCTTCGTACGGGCCGGCGGATTCATAGCATCACCGGTATCGATCACCCACTGACCATGGTTTATTTACCTGAGTCAGACCAGCTAATGGTGACGGACGGAGATGTAGGTGCGGTTCGATTAGTCGATTGCAAGAACTACAGAATTGTTAGCACGCTTACGCTGGGGCATGCCGTGGACCACAGCGCCTTTGATGCACGCAGCAAATATTACTATGTGGAGACCGATAATGCGGACAGCGCAAAGACGCATGTGCTCAGCATCATCGACACAAAATCGTTTCAGCGCGTAGGTGACATTCCCGATCTGCCGGGAAATTCGAATGAAGGGATGATCATTGATCGCGCCGGGAACAGCCTTTATGTGAACCTAACCGGCACGGATGAGGTCGGAGTCGTAGACCTCAAGAGCCGTCGGTTGGTTATGCGATGGCCTTTGCCGGACGCGCACATGGCACACGCGATTGCGCTCGACGAAAAGAGTCATCGGCTGTTTACCGCTACCCGCAATCCCCCGAAGTTCATCGTATTCAATCTCGATACCGGCAAAGTCGTAGCCACGCTTCCTTGCGTGGGTGTGAACAGCGATATGTGGTTCGATATTGCGCGCAAAAGAATCTATGTGACAGGAAGTGAGACAGCCTCCGTATTTGAACAGCACGATGCAGATCACTACGAACACATGACGGAAGTACCAACCGCATATCGCGCCAAGTCATCCATTTTTGTCCCAGAGCTGAATCGGCTTTACGTCGCCGACTCTGGCAAGGGGAAACCAGATGCGAGGTTGGCCCTGCAGATTTTTGAAATCCTGTAAACAATCTTTGCAGAGATCATGAAAGGAGCGCTGAAAATGAAGTTAGGGAAACTTTGACGTTGTCCTGCAGGCTTTTTATTTTCATTTCTTGGAAGTTGACCGGTAAGGTGTCTACGCGCCAAATCGATACGGACGCCATCATCTATGAGACCGTGACCAAGCACGTCTGCACGTTTAGCGGCGAGAGCCACAATTCGAGCGTCATCGATCGATCCGGCAAAACAAGTCCTGATCACGAATATTGATTTAATTAGCAAGGTGGAATTTCAGGCCGTGGATGGAAGGACATGAGGTGCTGCAGTCTTATCCGATTTCCGGCGGAGTGGATACAAATACGTTTGATCCCGGAACAGGCCTGCTATTGGTCTCCACGCGTGAAGGTATGCTGCACATTTACCACGAAGATTCGCCCGATAAGCTCAGCGAAGTCGAAAGCGTGAAGACAGAATACGGCGAAAAAACGAGCCAAGTGGATCCAAAAACGCACCACGTTTTTCTAAGCACGTCGGATTTTAATCCCGGCCGCTAACATGTAGGATTCGGGAGGCGAGCGTTGGTCGAGAAGCAAGACACTGCTCCAAAATTCTCCAAAATAGAATAGCTAGAACCAGTCACTGCGATAGGCCACCCACCAACTCATGACGCCAATAGGAATGATTGTGATTGTTTGTGATTGTTCTTGACATTTCAGCAGAAACGAATGTATAGCCGGCGCCAGACTTACCTCTTTCTGACGGCAAATGGGCTGTCTAAAGAGCTCTTCGCGGGCTGAGGGAGGTTTCTATGTCCGTGACTTTGGCAAAAGGTCGGATACGCGCTTTCCTCATCATTTCTATGCTTATCTTTTTCGTGGTCCAAGCGTGTGCTCAGGTTTCCGGGGCAACTCTCAGCGGCACAGTCCGCGATTCCTCTGGAGCCGTAATTCCCTCCGCCGCTGTGGCGATCACCGACGTGGCTACAGGAGTCACGCGAAACGTATCCACCGATAGCGCCGGATTTTATACGGCCCCCAACCTGCTGCCTGGTAACTATGAAGTCAGCGTGACGTCCGCTGGTTTCAGTAGGGAAGTGCGTTCGGGGATCGGTCCAAGTGACGGCAGAAGTGCCGGCGGTTGAGCTCACCTCCTCGACCATCAGCGCGCAAGTAAATGCGACCACGGTACGCGAGCTGCCTTTGAATGGCCGTTCATGGACGGACCTTACAAACCTACAGCCGGGTGTCGTTACGGCCGAAAGCCATGGTTCTTTCGACCAGAACCGCGGATTCGGTGCACAGGTGAGTATCTCCGGCGGGCGGCCGCAGTTGAATAATTATCGCCTCGACGGCGTGAGCATCAATGACTACGCAAACGGTGGACCGGGTAGTGTGTTAGGCGGAAATCTGGGCGTAGACGCAATTCAGGAATTTTCGGTTTTGACCAGCAACTATTCGGCGGAGTATGGAAAAACTGCCGGGGGAGTGGTGAACGCCATCACCCGTTCGGGCACGAACCAGTTTCACGGCTCCGCTTATGAGTTCCTGCGGAACAGCGGTCTGGATGCGCGGAATTTCTTTGACGGAGCGACAGTTCCACCGTTCAGACGGAATCAGTTCGGAGGCGCGATTGGCGGGCCGATCCGCAAGGACCGCACATTTTTTTTCGCGGACTATGAAAGCATCCGGCAGTCGCTGGGCGTAACGAAGGTGAACACAGTGCTCTCACCGGCGGCACGAGCCGGTAACCTCTGCACTATCCCTGCCGGCGTCAGCCCCGCCTGCGCCCCGACTGCGGTGAAGGTGGACTCTACGGTGACCGCGTTTCTTGCTCTGGAACCTTTGCCCAACGCAGGGCTACGTCGAAACGGCGATACGGGCTTTTTCAATTTTGCGGGGCAGCAGGTGGTAAACGAAAATTTCGTCACGGGGCGGGTGGACCAGAACATCTCGGACAAGGACAAGCTCTTCGGAACCTATAGCTTTGACAACTCCCCTCTCACGCAGCCCGACGGGCTAAACAACGTGATCACATCTCAAAATGCGCGGCGACAAATCGCTGCTCTCGAAGAGAGCCATATTTTCAGTCCGAGTTTCGTCAACTCATTGCGACTCGGTTACAACCGGGCTTCTACGACTGCCGCTGCGGCGGTCCAAGTCCTGAATCCGGCCGTGACGAATCCGGCCTTGATGTGGTCACCTACAGTGGGGTCGCCGGCACGAACGCTCGCTTTTGGGGGATTATCGCCGATCATGGTGCCGTCGTTCCTCCCCTCGTTTCAATATTATTGGAACGCCTATCAGGTCTATGACGACGCCTTTGTCAGCAAGGGGCCGCATTCGCTGAAATTCGGCGGGGGCTTCGAAAACGATCAAATGAATGCCACGACGAGGACGGCCGATTTCGTCGGAACTTATTCCTTTGCCTCGATCAGTAACTTTCTCCAAAACAAGCCTTCGCGCGTTCGCGGCGTTATTCCTACGGGAGTCACCCCGCGCTACATGCGCACCTCGATTTTCGGGGTCTATCTTCAGGATGATTGGCGTGCGCGCCCAAACCTGACGTTAAACTTGGGCGTGCGCTACGAGATGACCACCGGAATAACAGAGACTCAGGGAAAACTCACGAATCTTCCGACGATCAACGCCGCCTCACCCCGGCTGGGCGCTCCGTACTTCAGAAATCCCACGCTACGCAACTTTGAGCCGCGCGTAGGGTTTTCCTGGGATCCGTTCCGCAGCGGGAAGACGGCGGTGCGGGGCGGCTTTGGAATGTTTGACGTGCTCCCGTTGCTCTATACGACAATTACGTTGAACGGCCGCGGAGCTCCCTTCTTTAGCATCGCCAGCACAAGCAGCCTGCCTCAGAGTTCCTTCCCTGCCGGAGGAATTAATTCTGTTAAGCTCAACCGCGATTACGTGATGCAGTGGAACCTTAACGTGCAGCGCGAAGTGATCCCGAATTTAACGGTTGTGCTTGGCTACGTCGGCTCGCGCGGCGTGCACCAGCTGTTCCGGATTGATGACGCGAATATCGTGCTTCCGACATTGAGCTCCGCGGGCTACCTCTGGCCCGTCAGTCCCGGCACGCAGGTGAACAGCGCAAACACCGGGGCGATTCGATTTGTGGATTGGGGAGGAGACTCCTTTTACGACGGGATGCAGATTGGTGTGCAGAAGAGGATGAGCCATGGTTTGCAAGTCCAGGGATCCTTTACCTGGGGTAAGAGTATCGACAGTAATTCCGGAGCAATTGCGGGCGACACGCTGGCGAATTCCATCACCAGCCTCTATTGGTTCGATTTGAGCACGACGCGCGGAGTCTCCGATTACAACATTGGCCGTGTGCTGGTGATCAATGGAAGTTGGCAGATTCCGTCGAGTAAGGCAGGTGGAGTATTAGGGTGGGTGGCGAACGGCTGGCAGCTTGGGGGTATTCTGAAGGTGAACGACGGCTTGCCGTTGACGCCGACACTTGGGAGCGGGGGTGATCCCCTGGGTGAGAAAAGCAGCGACCCATTTGACTTTCCGAATCGGCTGACGGGATCGGGCTGCGCATCGCCGATCAATCCTCGAAACGTCGGGGGTTATATCAAGACGGGGTGCTTTACGCTGCCTACTGCGCCGGCTTCGATTGCCGCCCAGTGTAACGGTTTTCCAAACGCCGGTGTGCCAGCGCCAGCAGGAACGGTCTATTGCTCGAATCTCGCAGGCAATGCCGGCCGGAACATCATCATTGGGCCGGGGCTGGTAAACCTGGATACCTCATTATTCAAAAACAACTACATCCGGAGAATTTCTGAGAACTTCAATGCACAGTTCCGATTAGAAATTTTCAATCTATTGAACCGCGCCAACTTCGCCATTCCCGCACTAACATCCGATAATATTTTTACGGCGAACGGCGGCGCTGATTCGAATGCTGGACTCTTGACCTCGACGGTCACGTCCTCCAGGCAAATCCAGTTCGCACTCAAGATCACGTGGTGAGAGAAGAACGACAGAACTATAGGGAGGTTCTGATGAAGCGTTCCAGCGTTATACGTATTGCAGATGTCGCACTCGGGTTCTCCTTCATGCTGCTCGGCGCATACGCTCTCGCAACACCGGCGGCAGCGGGTTACCACCTGCTGAAAAAAGTGCCACTGGCGACAGCGCCCGGAGGCGGCGAATATTTTGACTACATTACGGTGGATGGCCCTGGACGGAGGGTCTACGTCTCGCATGGCACGGAGGTGGTGGTCCTCGATGCGGACAAGTTATCCGTGGTGGGCACCATCGGTGGTCTGAAACGCTGCCATGGAGTGGTGTTGGTCAACGAGTTCGACAAGGGCTTTATCACTGACGGTGATCTAGAAAAAGTCGTCGTTTTCGATATCAAGACCCTGAAGGTCACTGGCGAGGTCAAGACGAACCAGCCGGACACAGACTCGCTTGTCTACGATCCAGCTTCGAAGAGCATTTTTACCTTCAACGGGAATAGTAAAAATACAACGGTCATTGATCCAGTAAAAGAGACGGTAGTGAAGACCATCGATTTGGGCGGCGGTGTAGAGTTCCCTGTCGCCGATGGCAAGGGAATGATTTACGACAATAACGAGGAAAAAAACGACGTGGTCGCGATCGACACGCGCGCGCTCACGATCAAAGCTCGATGGCCGGTTGCGCCTGCCGGAACGCCGGTGGCCATGGCCATGGACCGGCAGCACCGGCGGCTCTTCTCTGCGGGCCGCGGCCCCCAGATGCTGGTGATGATGGATGCGGATAACGGAAAAGTTCTTCAGTCCTTCCCGATCACTGCGGGTGTGGATGCTACCATTTTTGAGCCTGAAACTAGTCTGATCTTCGTTTCAACACGCGAAGGCATGATCCACATCTTCCATGAGGACTCGCCGGACAAGCTGAGCGAAGTTGAAACCGTCAAAACCGAGTATGGCGCCAAGACCATGGGCTTGGATCCAAAGACGCACAACCTTTACGTGAGCACATCGGATTTTGATCCACCTTTGCCGCCCACTGAGAAACAGCCCAATCCGCTGCCGAGGGCCAAGCCGGGAAATTTTCGGGTGCTGGTTTTCGGGCGGTAAAGGCAAGGAAAATCTAAGCAAATCCAAGAGCGCTGCGACATTCTGGTCTCCACGATGCAAGACCAGGGCCATCTCTGGCTTCATGCCTTTCGCTACCAGAGCCTCGTAGAAATCGCGGAAGGGACCCTGGCGCGTGGAGGCCTGGACCGCCGCGCTTTTAAATACATATTTGAGATGGTGATTGTGACTGTGGTCCAGCCCCCGCACCGATACCGGCTTCTTGGACCGCTCGAGCTGCCCGTTCACATAC
>QHZC01000036.1 GCA_003224515.1 Acidobacteriota bacterium | reverse complement strand
CGAGTCGCCGTCGCTCTCGATGGCCTCTACGATCTCGCCATCGGCGGCACCGCCGTCGGCACTGGCCTCAACGCGCATCCCGAATTCGCTGGAAAAACCGCACGCAAGATTGCTGAACTCACCGGCCTTCCTTTCCGTTCCCATCCCAATAAATTCGCCGCGCTCTCCGCTCACGACGAAATCGTCTTCGCCTCTGGAGCATTGAAGACGCTTGCTGCTTCGCTCTTCAAAATCGCCAATGATATTCGCTGGCTCGCTTCCGGCCCGCGCTGCGGCCTCGGCGAACTCACGCTTCCTGAAAACGAGCCCGGGTCTTCGATTATGCCGGGCAAGGTAAATCCCACTCAGGCCGAAGCCCTCACCATGGTCGCCGTGCAGGTCATGGGCAATGACGCCGCCATCGGCTTCGCCGGCTCGCAAGGCAATTTCGAGCTGAACGTTTTCAAGCCCGTGATGATCTTCAATTACTTGCACTCCGTCGAACTCCTCACCGACGCCTGCAACAGTTTCGTCGAGCACTGCGTCCATGGCATCGAAGCCAATCGCGAGCAGATCGATCACTACGTCCGCAATTCCCTCATGCTCGTCACCGCGCTCGCCCCCAAGATCGGCTACGACCAGGCCGCACAGGTCGCCAAAGCTGCCCACAAGGCCCACATCAGCCTCCGCGAAGCCGCCCTCAATCTCGGCTACGTCACCGCCGAAGAGTTCGACACCCTCGTCAAGCCCGAGGACATGACCCACCCATGACGACCACGTTTCTTACCATCGCGAACGCCAAAGGATGTAAGTTCAGCATAATGGTTGTGTCTTTGCTGATTTTCCTAGTGGGTTTGCCACAAGAAGAGAAACAACCAGTTTTTTATATCAAGCATAAGGAGCCACCACTTCATTACCCCCCGCTTGCGCGACAAGTACAGATTCAAGGAACTGTCATCGTGAAACTAACAATTGCGACGGACGGAACAGTGCTTGCCGCTGAATCACCCGATGCCCACCCTCTCCTAAAGGACGACACAGAGAAGCTTCTAAAGAAGTGGACATGCGGGTGTGCGTTCTGCTCGTCGGCCACACCCTACGAGAAGACGATAAAATCCGTCTATCGTCTCGCAGGTGAAGAAATCTCTTACGACGATACCAGGGTAGTCATGGATTTGCCGCAAGAGGTCCTAATAACGGCTAGCCCCCGCGAGCGTGACCACTGCTTACCAAAAAAATCATCCCCTAGGGGAACTAAGTGACTTGCCGTTCGGTAGTGCTGGTTGCTGGAACCGTGTTCTTCGCGCCTTCACATTTCGCGCAGCAGGCGAGTTCGCCGGCGGCGTCCACACTGAAGCCGACGCCCAAGACTGTTGCCTGGCGTTACCACGCTGCGCAGACTCTGCGGCCTTGCACCTGAGCTGATGATGACACATTTCTTGCGCGACATTCTCCGCCAGCCGGATGAATTGCAGCGGACCATCGAATACTTGTGCCGGCCAAGACTCCCAGCTCTGCGTGCGGCGGCGGCTGCGATCCGCGATGCCCAGCATGTCTACTTGACGGGAATTGGCAGCAGTTGGCATGCCGCACTCAATGCTGGCGCCCTTTTTTACCAGAATGCTCGCCCTGTCTATATGCAGGACGCGGCGGACCTGCTGCAATTTGCCACCTTTCCGAAGGACTCTGTCATCCTCATCCTTTCGCGCAGCGGCAAGAGTGTGGTAATCGTCCAATTGGCTGCGAAAGCGCGCGCGGCCGGCGCCACCGTCATCGGCATAACAAACGCGCCGGACGGGCCGCTCGTCAAAGAAGCCCACCCCGCCATTGTTCTTCCCATCGCGTTCGATCACGCCATTTCCGTCAACACCTATTCCACCTTGGCCGCGGCCACAGGAATCCTCGCGAGCCAAGTCGCCGGTTCGTTCGATTCCAAACTTATCTCAGTTCTTTCGCAGTCGATCGGGGACGCCGCGCGAGCCATTCCTCGCTGGCAGCAACAAATTGAAAATTCCGCGTGGCTTGCACCCGGCTCTGTGAGCTATTTTCTCGCTCGTGGCAGCAGTCTCGGCAGTTGCTATGAGGCCCGCCTCATGTGGGAAGAAGGCGTCAAATCGCCGGCGACGGCCATGGGCACAGGCGGTTTTCGGCATGGCCCGCAGGAAATCATCTCCAAGGATTTTCGTTTCGGCATGTGGATTGACGGCGCACGCATGCGCGAACAGGACCTGGCCGTCGCGCGGGATCTTCGCAAGCTCGACGCGAGTGTCATGCTCATCGGCCAAAATCTTCCGACCGACGCGGGCGATCTGGTGTTTCAACTTCCCGCGATTTCGCCGGACTGGCAATTCCTGATTGACATCATCCCGGCGCAACTCGTGGCCGAGCGCTTGTCGCGCCTTTCCGGAGCGGATTGCGATTCGTTTCGTCTCTGCTCCTTCATTGTCGAAGACGAATCCGGCCTCCTGCCCAAGCAGGCCAGTGGAGGAAAACCGTGATTGGTGCGGTTGACATTGGAGGAACCAAGATTGCCGTCGGCATGGTGAACGACGCGGGTAAGGTTTTGTCCAAGGTTGAAACTCCAACCGGGGCCGCTCGCGCTTACCCCGATGGTCTCTCGCACTTGGTTCGCATGCTGCGAGAGTCCGCGAAAATCGCCCACGTTGAACTTACCGGCATCGGCATCGGCTCGACGGGCTGGGTCTACCCGTTCACCGGCGAATTCGGCGACGTGGATTTTCTTCAGGGATGGAAAGGCTGCAATCCGGTAAAAGACTTGGCGCGAGAATTCAACATCCGCGTGGCTATGGAAAACGACGGCGACGCTGCGGCGCTGGGAGAAGCCGCCTGGGGCGCGGGAAAAGGTAAGTCGCGATTGATCTACGTGACGGTCGGTACGGGCATTGGCGGCGGAATTATTTTGGACGGGAAACTCTATCGCGGCGCGGACCGGTCGCATCCCGAAGTCGGCCACCACGTGATCGACGCTTCCGGCCCAATGTGTACTTGCGGATTCCGTGGATGCTGGGAAGCGCTGGCGACCGGCCCGGCAATGGCGGAATGGTTCCAAAGCAAAGCGCCGGCTGGCCGCCACACTGCGGGAGATCTCACCGCTAAGGATATCTTCCGGCTTGCGAAAGAAGGCGGTGCGTTGGCGCGCGAAGCCGTCACGCGCGAGGCGTACTACCTCGGGCTCGGCTTGGCGAACTTGATCAACTTGTTTGTGCCGGAGGTGATTGTTTTGGGCGGCGGCGTCATGAAGAGCGTGAGTCTTGACGAGCTCCGAAAGGTGATTTCCCAAGGCTGCCGGTTCGTGCCGTTTGAACAAACGGAACTCGCCCTGGCTTCTCTGGGAGAAGACGCCAACTTGATTGGCGCGGCCCGCGTCTGGCACCACCGCTTCGGGCAAGAAACCAACCAAGCTGTTTGACAGGTGAACAAAACAGGAGAACTACGGTCGATGACACGAAATCGCTACATGGTGAGTCTGGTTCTCCTCACGTTTTTCGTGATCTCTCTGTTGACCAATATCATCAACGCGATCGTGCCGGATATCATCAGCAGCTTTCGCGTGAGCCTGATGGCCGCCGGGTTTCTCGTGTTTGCGTTTTTCATCGCGTACGGCGTGATGTCCATTCCGGCGGGTTTCTTGGTGGAAAGATTCACCGAGAAACCGGTGATGATCGTTTCATTTCTTGCCGCGACTCTCGGCTCCCTCAGTTTCGCTCTTCTCCCTCGATACAATGTCGCGGTAGTGTCCCTTTTCGCGATTGGTGCGGGAATGGCCACTCTGCAGGTGGCTATCAATCCCCTGTTGCGCGTCGCCGGCGGCGAAGAGCATTACGCTTTTAATTCTGCACTCGCTCAACTGGTTTTCGGCAGCGCCTCGTTCATCAGCCCGCGTATCTACTCGTATCTGGTTTTGAACCTCACCAATTCTTCAAGCGACCAAAGTGCCTTATTGCGTATTCTGGGTAGACTCACTCCAGCGGAGCTACCTTGGGCCTCGATCTACTGGGTCTTTGCCGTCTGCGCGCTGCTGATGATGGTGGTTCTGGTCTTGTCCAGGTTTCCCGCTGTCCAGCACACCGCCGAAGAACGCGCCGGCTCGTTGGCCATGTACCGCAGCCTCATGCGCCAGCCCGTGGTTTGGCTGTATTTTGTCGCGATGTTTGCGTACACGGGCTGCGAACAGGGAACCGCGAACTGGATCTCGAATTTTCTCCACCAATATCACGGTTTCGATCCCCACACTACGGGAGCCGCGGCGGTCTCCTGGTTTTGGGGCTTGCTCACCCTGGGTTGCGTGATTGGCCTGTTGTTGCTGAAACTGTTCAATAGCGGCAAGCTGCTGGTTGGCGCGTGTGCCGGTGCGCTGCTCTGTCTGTCTGCCGCCTTGCTCGGCCCCGCCAAAGTTTCACTGATTGCGTTTCCTGCGATCGGCTTGTTTGCTTCGGTCATGTGGCCCATTGTAGTGTCGCTCGCGCTGAATTCCGTTGTGGAGTATCACGGTTCGTTCTCGGGAATTTTAGGCACCGGAATCATCGGCGCAGCCATCGTGCCGGTCATTATCGGGCGGATCGGCGACTTCGCGGGGCTGCGAACCGGGATGGCATTTCTCTATCTCACGTTTGGCGTCGTGATGAGCGTTGGGTTCTGGGCGAGGCCCTTGATCAATAATGCGACACTGAATCTGAAGAAGACACAAGCGGAAACTGCAGTCTGACGAACTTGATTTTTTCAACCGAGCAGAGGACGATTCGGCACGTTATCCGCCTGCGGATCACCGGGAGGCAACATGATTCGCCACAAAATCTCGATTGGGCTTGGCAGTCTGCTCGTTGGCTTGTTTCTTTTCTCTCAGCAAGCACATGCGCAGTCAACGCATACGCTGAAGCCGACGCCGAAGACGGTGGCGTGGGGATACTACGACGCGAAGACGCTGCCGGTGCTGCGCGTCAAATCCGGCGATACGGTGGAAATTCAGACGCTGATTACTTCGAGCCCGAAGCGGCTTGAAGATGCTGGCGTGCAGCCGGATCAGGTCGAGCAATCGCTGCGTGACATCACCGATCAGGTCAAGGAGAAGGGCCCCGGCGCGCACATCCTCACCGGACCCGTTTATGTCGAAAGTGCTGAAGTTGGCAACGTGCTAGAAGTAAGAATTCTCGGCGCGAAGCTCGCGATTCCGTACGCGTACAATGCGTTTGGACCAGGGCGCGGATTTCTGCCGGAAGATTTTCCCTATCCGAAAATGAAAATCATTCCGCTCGACGAAAACCGCATGATCGCGCGCTTCGCTGCCGGCATCGAAATTCCGTTGCATCCTTTTTTCGGCAGCATGGGCGTCGCGCCGCCGGAAACTTCCGGACGCCTCAGCAGCAATCCCCCATGGATTCAAGCGGGCAATCTGGACAACAAGGATCTCGTCGCGGGCACGACGCTCTACATTCCCGTCCATGCGCCCGGCGCGCTATTTGAAGTTGGCGACGGCCATGTTGGCCAGGGCGACGGCGATGTGGACATCACCGCGCTCGAAACTTCGCTCATCGGCACATTTCAATTCATCGTGCGCAAGGACATGCACCTGCGCTGGCCCCGCGCCGAAACACCCACGCATTTCATCACCATGGGCCTCCACGAAGATTTGAACGAAGCTACCAAGCTCGCCGTCCGCGAAATGATCGATTTCCTGATGAACGAAAAACATCTCACGCGTGACGACGCCTACATGCTCTCGAGCGTCGCTGCCGACCTCCACATCACCGAACTCGTCGACGGCAACAAAGGCGTCCACATGATGATTCCCAAATCCATTTTCGTTAACTCCACCAACTGACCGATACGCCTCAAATCCGAGCAACGGTTGCGTGGAAAATCTGGATCGCCGTCCGGTTCATCGGATTTAGTATCGGTGGCTTTTTAACGGTGTGGATTTCCTGGCTATCGGTCCTGTTTGTCGTCGTGGCGGCGCCGCTCAGCTTCGCCGGTGCGCTCATGATGTTGTACGGAGGAGGACAGTGGGGACGCTGGGCCTACCTACTGCACCAGTTTCTGGGCCAATCAGTTCCGCGTGCTGATGACCGCCGCGGCCTACGTACTGATGCAGGAACTGCGGTTGCGTCTGGCTCGCACAGACTGCGCTCGGGCACAAGTCTCCACTCTTCGCGAGCGCTTCTTGAAACTCGGAGTTCGGGCGGTCGCTTCGGTACGGCGCGTCGCGCTGCATTTACCTCAGGCTTTCCCGTATCGCGATCGCTTTCATCGTCTGGCCTTGAGCTTGGGCGCTCAAACTGGCGGAGTTCTCCCGCAGTTCTGTCCAGGAAATTTTTACTCGTCACGCTCTGCTCAAGGTGTCTCTCTTCGCGCCAAAACCTGACTACGAACCTCGCTAACAGCCAATCTTCTTGTTCAAACAAATTCTCCCTTCGTCGCGTATCCTTATCGCAGTGAGAAACAATTCGTCGCGAAGTCAGCTTTCACGAATAATGTGGGCTAGGGCATTTGTGCGGGCCGCATTGAAGTTTGCTGTGGAAGCTCGATGGAGATAACATAGCGCCCCCAGCCGAATCACGCAGCAAAACCTGGAGGCATGGTGAGGTTTAGCAGAGCACTGGCAGCTTCTGCGTTGATCTGCGTCACGCCGTTTGGGCTGGGGGCGCAGACAGAACACATTCCCGAATGGTGCCGCGCGCTTCCGAGGCCGGAATACAAGTCGCTCGAGCGTGTGTTGGCCAGCGAGACGTGGTTCGAGGTCTACAAAGTCGCTCCCGGAGTTTTTGCCATCTACGAACCGCGTCAAGCGGAAGAAGTCATTTCCTATCTCATTGTCGGCCACAAGCAAGCCGTTCTCTTCGACACGGGGATGGGCGTCAGCGAGATTCGCAAGGTTACGTCCAAGTTGACGTCGCGTCCCGTTGTCGTTCTCAACTCGCACACCCACAACGATCACGTTGGCGGCAACTGGCAGTTTACTTTTGTCTACGGCATGGACGCTGAGTTCACGCGGGCGAATGCGAAAGGTTCGCGCGAAGAAGCGCAGGCGGAGATCACTCCCGACCTGCTTTGCGGCGAATTGCCCAAGGGATTCAATCCAAAAACGTACGCGACAAAACCCTGGAAAATCTCGCACTTCATGCACGACGGCATCAAGGTCAATCTCGGCGGCCGTACGCTGGAAGTTCTTTCCACTCCCGGCCACACGCCGGATGCGATTTCTTTGCTGGATCGCGCGAATGGCCTTCTTTTCACCGGCGACACGTACTATCCCGCCCCCATCTGGCTGTTTCGTCCGGAAACCGATCTCGACGCCTACGTCGCCTCCGTGAAGCGCCTCGCCGCGCTTGCCTCGCAACTCAAGATTGTTCTCGGCGCGCACAATATTCCGGTGGCGCATCCGGACGTTCTTGTCAAGCTGGTCGCAGCCATCGAATCCGTGCGGGCGGGGAAAGTGCCACCTCAAAAAAAAGATGGCGAGAAATCTCTGTACACGATTGACGGCATCTCTTTTCTGCTGAACTCCGATGCGGCGGGAGTACGCTAAATTCAAAGAAAGATGGGAATGGGCCGCTTCTTTCCAAGACTTTTTTCTTCCGTCGTTGCCGTACTGCTGTTGCTTGTTCCTGCTTCGCGTCCGAGTCAAGAGCAACGAAAACCGAAAAAGAAAGAAAAGTCCGTTCGGAAAGAAATCCTGAATTTTGACGGCGGCATTCTCTTTGAAACGGACGGAAGCCTGTCCGATTTGACGTGCTTTCGACTGGCGGGCCGCGTCACCGCTCCCAATTTTTTCGACGAATTCAAACGCATCGATGACGAGTACGGGACACAATACCGGCGCGGGCAGGAAATTCTGACCGAGTTTCCCAAGGAACTCCACGTTTCGTTCGTCATTCTCGATATTCCCTGCTCCAGCCAGTTGCAGCAGTCCGGCCCACGCAAGTATCTCACGCAAGAGATGATGAAGACGCTTCGCTTCTCGTTTTACTGGAAGCGCGGCATCGAATTGCGGCACATCGAGAGTCTCAAACAAGTATCTGCGATGGCCGAACCCCTCGAGCCCTACAACACGGGGAGCAAGGAGGAATTGCCAAAACGCTACCGGTGGTTTCTAGAGTACACCGTTCCCAGTACAGGCGTGCCGCTGACAGACCGACTCGTGCTGATTGTTCACACGCCGGATGGACGAAAGGTCGCACGCGTCGCCGCAAGACTGTAGTCAGGACGCACGGGTGGCCAGTAGTTATGGATCGATCGCAGCCAAGTAGATTGAGATTCTTGCCAGGAGACTTACCCCATCGAGCTGACTTTTTCCGGCTCGATTTTGTATGTCACGCGCACTTCGCCTGGTTTTCGAAAAGGGTAAACTGGATTTCCCAGATATTTCTTTGAGAGTGTGTTGATATGATCGTCGGCGCCGTTTTCCGTGATTTCAACGACCTTGCCGCGGATCTCCAGATAGCGGTAAGGATTCTCAGGGTCCTGGATCGCAATCGAAACGCGAGGATCGCGCCGGATGTTCTTGTCTTTCACGCGGCCCTTCGCTGAATTGATGCGCACGAATTTTCCGTCGTAATCCACCCACACGGGTGTCACTTGCGGGCTTCCGTCCTTCATCAGCGTGCCTAAATTTCCGAACGCTCGCTTGTCCAACAAATCCGCGTATTTTTCTGGAATCACGATCAATGGTGCGCCGGTCAATGCCTGCACTTCCTCCGCCGTCCAACCGCGCGCGACTTCGCGCAAAAGCAATCCTTCCGGCTTCCCATCGATCACCGCCAGATCCGTAACGATGGTATCCACGCATGCCAAACCAGTCAGAGGATAGGTGCACTTCTTCACGATTTTTGGCGCTCCGCCCTTCGTGGTGTGCTCCATGCACACGAGCAGCGTCTTGGCGCCTGCCGCGATATCCATCGCTCCTCCGATGCCGCCGGAGCCTTTCGCGCCGGGGATCTTCCAGTTCGAAAGATCGCCCTTCTCCGACACCTGGAACCCGCCGAGCACGGCGACGTCCAGATGCCCGCCACGCGACATCAGATGCGCGTCCGCTTGGTGAAAGAAAGAAGCTCCCGGAATCAGCGTCACGGGCACCTTCATCGCGTCCACCTGATCGAAATCTTCTTCGCCGGGTTTTGCGCGGCGTCCCATTCCCAGAATTCCATTTTCGCTGTGGAAATAAACGGTGATCTGTTTCGGCAAATGGTCCGCGATGAGATTGGGAATTCCCCAGCCTAGATTCACATACGCGCCATCCGGTAACTCGAGCGCGGCGCGCTGCGCGATTTGTTCCCTCGTCAATCGCGGCTTAGCCGGAATAACTCTTTCCGGAATGGCCTCACCCGGCATAACGAAGTCCTTTCGCTTGCACGATGCGATGAACGAAGATCGCCGGGGTCATCACGTGTTCCGGATCGATGGACGCCACGGGCACGATTTCTTCCACTTCTGCGATGGTCGTTTTCGCGGCCATGGCCATTATGGGATTGAAATTTCTTGCCGCCAGCCGATAGATCAGATTTCCCAAATCATCGGCCTGGTGCGCCTTGATCAAGGCATAGTCCGCATGAATCGGCAATTCCAGAATGCAGCGCTTGCCTTCAAGGAAGCGCTCTTCTTTTCCTTCGGCAACTTCGGTGCCCACGCCTACGGTGGTGTAGAAACCTTGCAGACCAGCACCAGCGGCACGCATCCGCTCGCACAGGATTCCCTGCGGTACGAGTTCCAAAGTCACTTCCCTCGCCGCGAAGCGGTCCTGAAAATAATTGGCGTGCGGTCCGGGAAAAGAGGCAATCACATGCTTGATCTGATTGTTCTTGAACATCAGCCCAAGCTCGCCTTCGCGCGTCCCGCAATTGTTGCTGATCGCGGTGATGTTCTTGGTGCCTTTCCGCGCCAGCGCGTGAATCAAGTTATTCGGAAAGCCCGCGCCTCCGAATCCCCCGAACATGATTTCTGCGCCATCGGGAATATCCGCCACGGCCTCGTCGAGGCTCGCATAAAGTTTTTTCTTCATCGCGCGCTCATCGCTCCCGCTCGCAGGTTTGGCAGGAACTTCGCCGCTATGCCGCTGGCGTGCAGCCAACGTCCTGTTTCCGTTCCGTTCAAATCGTGCTCCAGCAGGGCCCGCAAATCCCCTTCGTCGTCCACATCCATCTCCAGCCGGGCATTGCGGCGCGTCATCACCTGGGCATGGGCTTTTTCGGCCTCGGCAAGATGCTTGGCAAAACTTGCGGTCCCAAAATGTGAGGGAAACAACGTGGGGGGGGTCCGCAGGATGGCGTTCGTGCCGGTCCCATGGCGCGACGGCACGATGACTAAAGCCGGGGCCTGACATTTCACGGTCAAGAGTTCATCGATGTCGCTCGATTGGATCAATGGGAGATCGAGCGGCAAGCGCAGCAGCCCGCTGACGCCCCTTCGTTCGCAGACCCTCGAAGCGGCATCCACGGAATGACTCTCGCAAATTTGCTGTTTTTCCCGCAGAATCTCCCATCGATTTTCCTCAGCCAAACACAGGACGGGCGCGTAATTCGTGACGACAAAAATCTTTTCCGCGCAGCGCACGCCTCGTACTGCGCGAATGGTGTCCGCAAGCATGGCCCTGGCCAGCGCAAACCTCTCCTCTGGTGTCAGGACGCCTATCAACCTCTTCTTCGCATTGTTCAGGTCCTTAACCGGTAAGAGGAGTGCGCGCATGGGAATCGCTCAGTAGGCGCCTTCGCTGTATGTCACGTGCTTCTCCGCACGAACCATCGGGAGTTGTGCCGCCGCTGTCTGCAGGTCCTGCTCGGGATCATCAAAGATGCGCCGAATTTTGTAGGTCGTCGTGCGTTCTGCTGGGACTCGCCCAATCGATCGAATCCTGGCGCGAAATTCCTCCGGCGACACATACTCGCCGAAAGTTGCGCCGGCGGCCTTGGAAATACTCTCTTCCATGAGCGTGCCGCTGAAATCGTTTGCGCCCGCCTGCAAACACGCGAGCGACATTTCGAATCCCAATTTCACCCAGGATACCTGCAAATTCTGGATGGCTCGGTGCAGCAGCACTCGCGCCAGCGCGTGCACGCGCAGGTGCTCCTCGCGTTTTGCTCCGGGCCGCGCCCCACCATGATGATAGAGGCGCGTGTTCTCATGGATGAATCCCAGCGGCACGAACTCCGTAAATCCACCAGTGCGTTTTTGGATTGTGCGCAACAATAGTATGTGCCGCACCCAATCCGCCGGATCTTCCACGTGCCCGTACATCATGGTTGATGTCGTGGGGATGCCCAGCTCGTGCGCGGCGGTGATGATCTCTACCCACCGCCTGGCCGGCAGTTTGTTCGGGCTCAGTTCCTTCCGCACGCGATCATCCAGAATCTCCGCCGCCGTGCCGGGAATGCTTCCCAGTCCCTCGTCCTTCATCATTTGCAGGTAGTCGCGCAATGCCATTCCTGTTTTCAACACACCGTAGTCAATTTCCATGGGTGAGAACGCGTGCACGTGCATCCCTGGAATCGCATACTTGATTGCTCGCAGCAGATCCCGGTAGAAAAATCCGTCAAGGTCGCGCGGCAACCCGCCCTGAACGCAGACTTCAGTAGCGCCGCGATCCCAGGCCTCGCACGCGCGGCGAACCACTTCCTCGAAAGAGAGAGTATACGCGTCGGCTGCTCCGGGCCCTCGTCCGAAGCCGCAAAATCTGCAACCTACAAAGCACACATTCGTGAAGTTGATGTTTCGATTCACGACGTAAGTGATCACGCCTCCGGCGGCCTCTCGCCGCAACTGGTCCGCAACGGCCACCAGCGCATCCAGTGCCGAACCTTCTGCAGTCGCCAGGAGCAACCCCTGTTCGAACGTCAGCTCTGCGCCGGACCTGGCGGCGTGGAAAATCTCGCGAACTTCCGGCGGACAGGCTTCGAGCGCCGTCAAATCACTTCCGTTCATCGTGGTCGTCGCCATTTCCTGTGTATCCTACCAGAGGAAACCACTCGCGGAGCTACATCCGCCGACCCTTCCGTTTCCCCAGCAGCTCTTGTGAAAATGCCCGACATTCGCACGCCTCTGCGATTTCAACAGTGGGTGCTCGCTTACCATAATAGGAAAATAGACGCCTTCCCGCCATTCTCTTCCCGCCCAGGGTCGGGCGCGTCGGACGAAGCCATGCAGGGCCGCCTTCATCGGCACCGAATGACGCGCCGCTGGCTGCTCCGGCCCTCATCCATTAACATACTCACAGAGCCATGAAACACAGAACTCTACTGATCATCATTGTCGCTGTAGCGCTTTTAGGCTTCGCTGTCGGTATGGTCTCCTCTTTCTTGCATGATGGCCTCAGTTCTCGCGCCACGCCCACTAAATTCGAAATCATGGTCGCTCGCAACGCGCGTCATCTCGCGATCCCTTCGAATGCGCGGCTGGCCCAGAATCCTCTGCTCGTCTCGCCGGAGGACTTGCGCGATGCGCGTCTGCATTTCGCGGATCATTGCGCCATCTGCCACGGCAACGACGGCGGCGGGCAGACCATGATTGGCGGTGGCCTCTACCCCAAGCCACCGGATCTGCGTTTGCCGGAAACGCAAAACCTCACCGACGGCGAGCTGTTCTGGATCATCGAGAACGGGGTGCGCTTTACAGGAATGCCGGCATTTTCCAATAGCGGCGGGCACGGAGGCATGCTGGAGAGTTGGAAGTTGGTTCACTTCATCCGCCACGTTCCACATCTAACCGCCGCGGAACGCATCGTAATGGAGCGCTATAATCCCAAAGGCCCGGACGAGCGGGCGGAAGAACAGCAGGAAAATGATTTTTTGAATGGAGCAACACCTCGACGGAAACCGGAATCACAAGATCATCACCAGGAATGAGGCTGGATCACGCCAGCCTCTAAATTTCAAGGGGAGACGCTCATGAAACTTCGCTTATCATTGCTTGCGCTATTGTTCGCACTTGTTACGTGCACGGCCTTCGCTCACGGTAATAAGGTTCACGTCAGAGGCACGGTCGAAAAAATCAACGCCGATTCCGTGGTTGTAAAAACGGCGGACGGGAAATCCGTGGAGGTGAAATTCGCCACTTCGACCGTCTTTTTATCGAGATCCAACAATGCGGACAAACCAGCCAAGGTGGGCGACCTCGCCACCGGTTACCTCGTCGTCATCCACGCCACACCCAAGGACAACGCGCTGGAAGCCGAGGAAATCAAATTCTCGGTCCCGGCCGCGGCCAAACCTGCGGTGCCGGCCCCGCCAAAACCGAAGTCTTGAAAAATTTCGCTGCTCTTAAGTTTTCCTTTACTCCACCAGATGGCACGAGTGCGTTTTCAACACTAGCCAAACGCGAAGGCCCGCCGTTAGCTCCAGTGCGCGCACTGCCCCGGGGGTAATGTGCACAATAAACGCGACGCCACAATCCACACGCGCAATGGCCATCATCCCGCGCTGCTCCAGTGAAACGATGCGCCCTTCCATCACGTTTCGCGCGCTCAATCGATGCGGCCGCTCCGTCGCCAGTAAAATATCTCCGGCGCGGACAGCTACCCGCACACGGCTCCCGACCGCCACATAGCCAAGCGGCACCTCGATCTCGCAAGTGCTCTCCTCTAGCCTCACGCGCATCACGCCATCCCCCTCGCGCAGATCGAGCACTGTAGCGCTCAGCAGATTCTCGAATCCCGCCGCTTGCGCCAATTTTGTCCGGCGCGGCGCGTCCAATACATCCATCGGTGCACCGGCGCTTCGGACGCGTCCGTTGTCGAGCGCGATCACGCGCTCGCCCAGCGCATCTACCTCTTCGCGGCTATGCGTCACGTACAGAATGGGGATCCCCTTCGCCGCATTCCACGCGCGTAAATCATCCACAATCGCCGCTTTCAGCTCTGCATCCAATCCCGTCAGCGGCTCGTCGAGCAGCAGCACCCTCGGCTCACTCACCAGTGATCTCGCCAGCGCGATTCTCTGCTTCTCGCCCCCGGAAATCCCGCCGGGCCTCTGTTTCCGCAATTTCTCGACACGAAAAGCTTTGAGAATTGCTTCTACTTTCTCCCGCCTTTCTTTCTCCTGAAAATCTTTCAATCCGTAGGCAACGTTTTCTTCCGCGCTCAGATGCGGAAATAGTGCCAGGGTCTGAAAAACGTAGGCGGTTCGCCGCTTCGGCGCGGGAACATGGATTCCGCGCGCGGAATCGAACAGAACTTCGCCGTCGACCGTGATTTGTCCCTCGTCCGGGCGGGCCAGTCCCGCGATGCAATCCAGCAGAGTGGACTTGCCTGCCCCGGAAGGTCCGAACAAAATGGTGACGCCGGGAGAAACTTCGATGGAAACGTCAAGGGCAAATGAGGAGGGCCCCGCGCTGTGCCGTCCTTTGCGGATTCGAGCGGTGAGCATCGTGGCGTTTACTTCGCAGCCCACGGGGTCCACACGCGGCGATTGACCGCATACACGGCGGACAACACGGCAAAGGAAATCGCCAGTAGCAACAGCGCCATGCGGTTTGCCGCGCCGTATTCCAAGGACTGCACGTGATCGTAAATGTCGACCGAAACCGTTCGCGTGACGCCCGCCAAATTCCCGCCCACCATCAAAACCACGCCAAACTCTCCCAGGGTGTGTGCGAAACTCAGTACCGCGGCCGCCACCACTCCGGGCAGAGACAACGGCAGGATCACGCGCCAAAATGTGCGCAGGCCGCCCGCGCCCAGCACTGCGGACGCGTCCAGCAGTTTTCGATCGACTCCCTCAAAGGAAGCGACCAGCGGCTGCACTGCAAACGGAAAACTATACAGCACCGACGCGAGAATTAGTCCGCTGAACGTGAAAGCCAGCCCGTGCCCGAAGAGCGCGATCCACAGTTTTCCCAGCGGCCCGCGCGGCCCCATCGCTATGAGCGCGTAAAATCCAAGCACCGTCGGTGGCAGCACCAATGGCAGCGCCACCATCGATTCGAGCAGGAACTTGCCGCGCCAGTTCGAATAAGCCAGCCAGTACGCCACCGGCGTTCCGATCACGAGCAATATTACCGCCACGCACGCCGCCAACTTCATCGACAACCACAACGCTTCCATTGGCTATCCTTTTTTCTACTCTCTCTCTCTCTCTGCGTTACCTCCGCGCGGTCAGCTTCTCCCCATCTTTTCCGGAAAAGCAAAACCATACTTCGCCAGTATGTCGCGTCCCGTCGCACTCTTCACAAATTCCAGAAACGCTCGCGCCGCGTCCTTATTCTTCGCGTTCTGCAAAATGATCGCTCCTTGTTCCAGCGCCGGATGCATCTCCGCCGGAATTTCCCATCGTTTTCCATCTCGCATCGCCTGCGAAACCGCCAGAGACAACGCCACAATCCCCGCTTGCGCATTTCCCGACTGCACAAACTGTGCCGCTTGCGAAATGTTTTCTCCATACACCAGCTTGGCCTTGACGGATTCGTAGATTCCTGCCTTTTGCAACGCAGCTACCGCCGCGCGTCCGTAGGGCGCATGCTCCGGATTCGCGATCGCAATCTTCTCGACGCTTCGATCCAGGAGGGTTTTCCAGCCCTGTTTGCCAACGTCCACCTTCGCATCCGCGGGCGTCCAAATCACGATTCGCCCTACGGCGAATTCGTATAGCGTCCCCGGCTCGGCGAGTCCCACGGCCTCCAGTTTTTTCGGATACGCAATGTCCGCGGAAAAGAACAGATCGAAAGGAGCTCCGTTCTGCATTTGCGAGAAAAAATTCCCGCTCGATCCGTAAGTCACGTTCACTTTCGTTCCTGACTCCTTCTTAAACTCTTCGGACAACTCTCTCATAGCAAACTTCAGATCCGCTGCGGCCGCTATTCGGATTTCTTGCCCCTGCGCGCGGACCACGGCTGGGAACAGCACCGCGGCGCTGCCCAGAGCTACTATTGGGGCGAAGTACTTCATGAGAACCTTCTCTTAGGCCGTGCGAGCGAACGGTAATTTCGCAATGGAGATCCTTCAGGGAACCTCGTTGGTTCGCTTTAGGATGACAACCTCGCCTTGATGTCAGCCAAACCGTCATACCCGAAGGATCATTACTTCGGTCGACTTAATCAGCGCCGCAGCCCGCTCCCCGGGCTTCAGGCGCAGCTCCTTGGCCGCATCCGCCGTGATGATCGACGTAATATGCTGCTCTCCGATCGCCATCGTCACCTGCGCCAGCAACCCGCTGAATTTGATCGCCATCACGCGCCCAATCAGCTGGTTTCGCCCACTGATTTTCCGGAAATTTCCCCGCCGCGCTTCGAAGTCCCCACGGTCCAGCTTCTTCGGAAACAGGCGATCGATCTCGCTCTCCGGCACACGGTGATGCCCGCCCGGCGTCTTCATCGATTTGATCTTTCCGTGGTAAATCCACTGCTTCAGGGTGGGATAACTGATGCCCAAAATGTTCGCTGCTTCCCGCGGCGCCAATAGCTTCTGCACGATCGACCTCCTACAAATCCACAGAATACCGCGCTAAGTACCGTCATAGCAATACGTTTATATACGATTAGAACTTCCTCGTCCATGTTCTAGCCTGGGGAGGGAGTGGTGGTGCGCCGGGGCCGTAACACTTCCATTACATTCGACCAATGGCCATAAGACAAACGCGTACAATACTCCCAAGCATAGATCGAGGCTGTAGGTTGTTACGATCCACGAGCGTTCATCTTGGACAAGCTGACCAACGAGGAGGTATCGAAAGCGGTTGAACTTTTCTGGACCACGTTTCTTGCTAAGTCCGAAGACCTCCTGAATTCCTACTATGCGCCGGGAAGTACCGTCTTCCAGATCTCCATGGGCCGCTCTGAACCAGGCCGCTTGGGCGCGATGCGCCGCTCCAGAGAATACTTCCGTCCAGACACACGCATGGAATTAAAGCTCGGCCCTATTGATGTCGTGCTGATCGGCTCCGATGCCGGCATTGCGAGCTACACGTTTCATTTTCAGGCCACCGGCCGTGATGTCGGCGGCGGAAAGCGTGTTGAGGAAAAGCTCGATCTTGTCCGCGCCACTCACATCTTTCAAAGAGACGCCCAAGGCAGGCTGCGCATTCTTCACGAACACTTTTCCGTCCCCGTCGCGTGAGCGCGTAAGTTGATTCGGTGGGCTCTGGTGAGACAGGCATCCTAGTTACGGAGCGGTTTGCCAGTTTTCAGGGTGTGAGCGATGCGTTCCTGCGTTTTCTTTTCTCCGCAGAGAGAGACGAAGGCTTCGCGCTCCAGATCAAGAACGTATTGTTCGCTCACTAGCTGAGGCGACGTCAGAGCACCGCCGGCCAAAATGTTCGCGAGCTTGCGACCGACATGTGCGTCGTACTCGGAGGCATATCCGCCGCGGAGCATCATGTGGATCGCGAGCTTCGCGCCGGCAAGAAATTGTTCGCCGAGCACTTTGATCTGTGTCGTCTGCGCGCCTTCCTGCCAGGTTGGCGCTAGAGGCTTGTAGCCGCCGCGCACCAGTGACAGCGCGGCTTCTTTCGCATCCGCAACCAGCCGGTCGCGGTTCATGGAGACGCCATCTTCGCGGCGCAAATACCCCAGGTCGCGGCATTCCTCCGCGCTTGTGCCGACCTTGGCCATGGCAATCGCTTCAAAGATAGGCTTCAGAGCATGGAAAAGATCGAGGTAAAAGATCGAGGTCGGATTCCGGAGAAGAGGACAGGCTGAAGCCTGTCCCACCGGCGTGCTCATTCGCGCGAACCAGCATTGCCTTCGTGCCGCCACCGCCCGGAATCAGCCCCACCCCCGTTTCCACCAGGCCGAGGTATGCTTCCGCGGCCGCTTGGATTTTCGCCGCGTGCAGGCTCACTTCGCATCCGCCGCCGAGCGCCATCCCCTGCGGCGCCGCCACCACCGGCTTTGGCGCGTATTTGATCGCCAGGTTGATGTTCTGGAATTGCTTGACCGCCATGTGCAATTCGTCCCACTCCTGCTCCTGCGCTCCCACTAGAACCAGCATCAAGTTTGCGCCAACGGAAAAATTCACCGCTTGGTTGCCGATGACCATGGCATCAAAATCCGTCTCCAGCCGTTTCAAGCCCTTGTGCAGCATGGCGATCAAGTCCGCGCCGATAGCGTTCATCTTGGCGTGAAATTCGCAGCACACCACGCCGTCGCCGAGATCGATCAGGCTGGCCCCGGAATTGTGCTCAACTTCGCGGCCGCTCCGCCGGTGGCAATATCGAAAACCGGCGTCGTGACTTTCTCCGATTCGTTGAATCCTTTCCGCCCGCTCGCCAGCACTTTCTCGATGACCGCCGGCAGCGCGCGCCCTTCTTTCTGCACCTGTCCCGCGAACGCCTTCACGCCAATGGCATCCATGATTTCGAACGGTCCGAGTTCCCAGCCAAAGCCCCAGCGCATCGCGCGATCAACGTCCACAACGCTGTCCGAAATTTCCAGCACGCGGCGCGCCGCGTACAAACACGTCTCGGAAAGGCCGCCCCACAAGAACTGTTGCGCTTTGTCACCCTTCTGCCCTTCGAGCACGGGCCCGACCAGTGCGCACAACCGCTCACGCGTGTCCTCAATTGCTTTGGCCATTTCAAGCGAGGCGAATCTCGCCTTCTGCCGCGTGCGATACTCCATGGTGTGCACATCGAGCGTCAGAATCTCTTTCTCACCTTGGCCCGTCAGCTTCTTGTAAAAACCCTGACCGGTCTTGTCGCCGAGCCAGCCGCGCTTGGCCATCTCTCCCACCAGCGTCGGCACTTTGTAGATTTCCCGCGACTCGTCATTGGGCGCCGTCTCGTAAATGTTCTTCACCACGTGTAGCAGCACATCGAGGCCCACGATATCCGCTGTTCGAAACGTCGCCGACTTCGGCCAGCCCACCGCTGGCCCCGTACACGCGTCCACTTCTTCCACCGTCATTCCGAGCGTGCCCATCAGTCGCAGCGCATTGAGCATCGAAAAAGTTCCGATCCGGTTGGCGATGAAGTTCGGCGTATCTTTTGCCACCACGACGCCCTTGCCCAATCGCCGGTCGCAAAACTCGCTCAACGTCTCCACCACGTCCTTCGAAGTCTTCGGTCCGGGGATCACTTCCACCAATTTCAGATACCGCGGCGGATTGAAGAAATGCGTCCCCGCCCAGTGCTGTTGAAATTCTTCGCTCATACCCTCCGCGATCAAGCGCACGGGCAAGCCGGAGGTGTTCGTGGTTACCATGGCTCCGGGCTTGCGAAACTGTGCGACGCGGGCCAACAACTTTCTTTTTATTTCCAGATTCTCTGCGACTACCTCGATAATCCAGTCCGCCTCCGCGCAACGCCCCAAGTCATCCTCGAAATTTCCAATCGCGATTTTTTCCGCGAGCGCGGCGGTAAAAAATGTCGCCGGCTTCGATTTCTTCGCCGCGTCCAATCCAGCGCGTACAATTTTGTTGCGCTCACCCGAAGGCGCATCCACGGGCAAGTTCGGCGGCACGATATCCAGCAAAATGCACGGCAGTCCGGCATTCGCCAAATGCGCAGCGATCCGCGAGCCCATCGTACCCGCTCCCAACACCACTGCCTTTTCGATGCGAGGTTTCATGGCACGCCTTTTTGCTGGATTTATACGGCCACCTTAGTTTGAATGGACAGGTTACAAAACCGGCATGCACGGGTCAAACGACAGGTCGATCCGCGGCGATAGGGCTAAACTAGAGAAATGACAGAAGAAAACAAAGCCACCGGGCCGTTCGGCTGGCTTCGGGGCGCAAAGGACAAGTTCCGCGCCTTCGCGTACGGCGAGCAAAATGAATCCCAGGAGCGCCCGCGCGTGGGCTTGGCTCTTGCGGGCGGCTTTGCGCGCGGTATTGCGCACCTCGGTGTCCTCCGCGTTTTGCGCGAAGCTGGAATTCCCATCGATTGCGTGGCCGGTACCAGCGTCGGCGCCCTGATCGCGGTGGGCTACTGCGCAGGAGCATCGCTGGAAGAAATGGCCAAGGTTGGAGCAAGCACGAGCTTCACGGATTTCGGGCGCTGGACGCCGTCCTGGCTGGGACTGGCCACCAACCAGCGCATGGAAAAATATCTCGGGCGTTTTACTCCTGTAAAAACGTTCGAGGAACTACAGACGCCGCTGGCCATAGCCATCACGGACATCTCCGCAGGTGTTTCCGTCTACTACTCCCACGGGCCCATCGCGCCGCCGCTGCGCGCTTCCTGCGCTTATCCCGGCCTTTTTGTGCCCATTCAATTTGAGGGACGGACCCTGGTCGACGGATTCATCACCGCACCTGTGCCAGTCGAGGGCGTTTTGCTTCTTGGCGCGGACGTGGTCATCGCCGTTTACCTGGAAGCGGGCAACATCGAAGAGCCCCGCACGTTCACGGACGTCCTCAGCCGGTCCTTCAACATCATCCAGCGGCATGGCGATCTTGCGTGGCGCACGCAGGCGGACATCATTATCGAACCCGACGTAAAGCTTTTTGGGTGGGACGATTTCAGCAAAACCCCGGAGATGATTTCAGCCGGTGAAGCGGCGGCGCTGGCGGCGTTGCCGGAAATTCGCGCCGCGCTGCGTGGCGAAAAGCGGGATTCCGCAGCCTAGAGCCGTTCTTGGCTGTAAGCAGTCCTCACACGAAGAAGTTCCCAGAGTCTATTCGCGAGTGGCCTGTACTACTGCGGGCTGGCCTTCGCCTTTGCCGCGCTGGGTGAGCCAGGCAGCGAGGCCTTCAGCGAAGCGTTCGGGAGTGAGGCGGAAACTGGCTTCGACCTTGCCATCAGCGACGGGAAGCGTGTCGTCAAAGTCCGCGGAGTTGGTGAAGTTGCGCATGCAGAATTGATCGAGCCAATCGAGCGGACAGGCGCGGGTTTCGCCACGGATGTCAACGTTCACGGTGAATTTTTGTGCGTACACGGGTTAAAAGCAGGCGGCAAGCCCGCCCCTGCAGTTTAGGATAAACGGGCCCGGTGGCCGGCTACGACGCACGCGGACGCTTGACAGAGTGGGCCA
>QHZC01000035.1:7847-8849 GCA_003224515.1 Acidobacteriota bacterium | reverse complement strand
GTGGCGCGGGGACGTGCCCACCCAGCGGAATCCCATGGAACTGGTCACGATCCGAGGGGCGACGAAGCGCAAGCGACAGCCGCGCAGCCTCACGGTGGATGAGTTCCGATTGTTCGCGCAGAACCTTGCGGAACCCTTTCATACCATCGCTTTGTTGTGCGTCTGTTTAGGGTTGCGCATCAGCGAATGCCTGGCACTGCGCTGGTCGGATGTGGACTGGCTCAATGGCAAGCTGCGCGTGGAGCGTGGCATCGTCTGTCAGCAAGTGGACGAGGTAAAGACCGTCGAATCGAGGAGGGACCTGTCCATCGATGCCTGCCTCCTCAATGCGCTGAAGGAGTGGAAGCAAACGACTCAGTTCCCGAACACGGAGGATTGGATGTTTGCCTCCCCGGTGCAACTGGGTCGGCTGCCCTGGTCCTACGATCAGATCTGGCGTGTGTACCAGAAAGCAGCGAAGGCGGCAGGAATCGGTGGACTCAGGACGCACAGTCTTCGCCACACGTATCGTTCGTGGCTGGATTCGGTGGGCACGCCGGTGGGCGTACAACAAAAGCTCATGCGGCACGCTGATATCCGAACGACCATGAACGTGTACGGCGACGCAGCCACGGACGAGATGACGGAAGCGCACAGCAAAGTAGTCGGATTGGCTCTAAACGGAGCGCAAGCAGAGCGCAAGATGAGCTAAACCATTGAAAACTTGTTGAGCGCGGAAGGAATCGAACCTTCAACCTACTGATTAAGAGTCAGAGCAGCGCTCTCCTAAGTTGTTGACGAGGCACACCTTACCCCTTGCATGCTCCTGACTTGGGGATTTCTGGGGGAGTCGACGCCTCTAGGCAGGAAAGTTGCCCGAGAGTGCCATGATGAGCGGTCGCGGAACACCGTATTTTGTTTGAGTGTAAGCGTAAGAGTTTGGTCCGACGCTTACGTTTGAGTTACCCACTCCTGATTTGCGCTGACATACCCCATTTGCAGCGTAGCGTGCAGCAAGTGTGC
>QHZC01000035.1:0-7791 GCA_003224515.1 Acidobacteriota bacterium | reverse complement strand
AAACCGCTTCTGATCGGCAATGATGGCCTGACGCTGTGGCGAGTCTCCATAAACGAGTTGCGCGGATAGGGACGAGCTTCAAAACACCGGCCGGAACTGCGCGGGCAGCTTAATCCTCCCTTAATGCTCCCTCGTCGTTTAGTCGAGAAAATATAACGATCAGATGCCATCAGATCGTTCGGTTCATTCCCAAAGATCGAGAGAGAAAAGGGGGCACGGTTGTTACGAAATTTGTTACGAACTTTTCACGCGCTCAACAATTTGTCTGGAGTGATCGGCATATTCCGAACACACGCGTTCCTGACCGCCTGGCTTATCCGCTCGAAGCGATGTTCAATCGGGGAGTCTGCGCCATCGCCGGAATGCTTCAAGCGCGCTCGGCAATCAGCAGGAACTGAGAATGCGAAGTTGATCGCGGGTGCGGTTATTGCAGCCATTCGATTGAACCGCGAGGAAATCAAGAACTCGCCGGTCGTACACGCCAAAATCAGCGACAGCTTGAGATTGGCTCAGATGATTGTGTCGAAAATGAAACAGTGAGCGACTCTGGCGCTTTGGAATACAGCCTTGTGAAACAGGCCAGCCCAGAGAGTCTATCTACTATCACCGAATGCCAGTCCCATCATTGCAACCCAGAGGCTACTCTCTGGTTGCGGCGGAAACGCGAGCTTGATCGCAGCCGGGTACAAATAGGGGCAGCGAAGGAGACCACGAGTAGGTCGGCGGTTGTGTTCAACGAAACTGACATAACACCAAGCAGCAGAAATTGCATCATTACACGCCCGAGGGCGACCCGTAGCCCCGTAGAAGGTCGCGAATGCTCTCGATGTCGGCTTCTGGCGGATGGCGGACACCACCGGTGCGACGCGAAACAGACATTAAACCTCCATTTGCCATGGAGTCCTTAACCTTTGCTCCTCCAATCGTGGGCTGCTCCGTTGGTATTCGAAGTTCCGTTTGAGCTGGGCCATATCAGATAAGCATGACTGGGCGCATCGGCGCGAGGATTAGCATAGGCTCGGCATCCTCTTCGAGCTGCGAGTTTCGAACTAGTTGCTCCAGTCGAATTCACTGGCATAAAAGGTGCAGCTGGGGTCCTGCGTTACTGACCAGTTGTTGTACAGAGCGAAATCTCGGAAATTCCCGATGAAACCGATCCGTCCTGTAACGCCTTTCAATTGCGATTATGCGAGGCTCAGGCGAAGCAGCGAATCGTGCTCGACTCAACCTCGCTCTTTGGCGCCCCCAGGGAGAAGAGGCTTCGGATCACGGTTCCACGTGATTCTGGGCACGCCCGAAACTCCCAACGGACCGTGCCGCGTCTTCTGCTGGTTGTTCCCGCCAAACCGGTTGCAGTGACGCGGGCACGAAATCCCTCTAAAGGCTCAAGGTGCATCATGCCCCACGTCGGTCTGCAGTCAACTCTGTCTTCTTCTCAATCTCGACATGTACGGCTCGCGGTCCTTTGGGGGTGATCTCAGATTCGAATGTGACTCGTGCGCCTTGACACGGCTTTTGGCGACCGACAACAGAAGAGACATGGAAGAAAATGCGCGGTTGCGTTTTGCTGCTAATAAAACCAAATCCACGTGACTCGTAGTACGATTCGATGACTCTTCGTTGTTTTTGGGTGTGTCCCGCACTTCCGCTGGCGGTGCGGCTGCCAGTCGTTCAGTCGCTCGTTGTATAGCGTCTTTTGCTTGCTTAAATTCGAGATTGTATTTTGTCTTCCGACAGTTGACTGCCCGTTTGTACGACGCATGCGCTGCTCTCAATTGCCCGGTAGCCTCTTGCGCCGTCCCAAGAGCGTAGTGAATGTTGTGGTTGTCAGGCTGTTTTTTCGCAGCGGCTTCGAGATGGCGCAAGGCTTTCTGATGTTCGCCTTGTTCCAGATACATCATTCCGAGGTGTTGCAGGACAAATGGGCGTCTGCGATGTTCTGGTATCCGCCGGTAGACGCGTTCCGCTACGGCATATTCGCCTTTTTGCGCATGAGCTTGCGCGAGCCGGTCGAGAACATAATCGGTACCGGGCTTGATCTGATCAGCCGTTTGGAGTGTCCGGACCGCGTCGTCCAATAAGTTAAGTTGTAAATAGCACTGGCCCAATTCGTACAAAACGTCGTGATCTTTCGAATCGATTTGAGCGGCAATTTGTAGGTGGCCCCGAGCCTTAAAGGCACGGCCCTTCTTCAAATAAATCTTGCCAAGTTGAAAGTGGGCCTTTCCGTAGCTGGGGCGCTCGGTTTCTTGTGCTGCGGGTGTCATCTTTACCCAAGAGCTGACGCAGGAGGTCAGAGTCTCTATGCCTTCTTGTTCTTGTCCCAATGCCAAGTAAGCATATCCTTTTCGGTAAAGCACTTTCACATACCCAGGACGCAGCTTCAGTGCTTTCTCAAACCACTCGATGGCGCGGGCCCAGGCCTTTTGCTGGTAGTGTTGGTAACCAACCATGTAAGGCCATTTGGGACTCGCTGGCTCCTTAGCTGCCAATTCTTCGAACACGCGGATCGCCTCACCGTATTGTTCATTGCGCGAAAGTGCGAATCCGAGTTGGCCCCAAATATCACAATTATCAGGAGCCCGTTCATGAGCAGTCCGCAAATCGGTAATGGCATCGGTCCAACGATTCTCCTTTATTGCCTGGGTCGCACGTTCAAGTTCGCTTGTATTTGAGAGTTGTGTGTTCATGGTCATTGTTGTGCCAGCACTGAAGCTGTGGTTTTGAAGTGAAGTTTTGCGTATTTGCGGAGCACATCTGCACCGTGCTTCTGGATGATCTGTCTTGCCGTAGTGATCGCCTCGGGAGATGCCCCTTTCGGCAGATTAAAACCTGCCTCTTTGCTTAACTGACTGAGACGGTTGAGAAAATGATCGCGGGCTAGGATTGATGCTGCTGCAACTGCGATAAATCGTTCCGCTTTGGGGGTCTGAAGCAGATTAATCGCTCTGCTCTTTTCCATGAGCTTTGAAGTGATGTATTTTTCGTCTCCGAACTGGTCTGCGATGGCCTGCTTGCACTCTTGCCTGGTAAGCAGGCTCTCGATGGCCCTTGCGTGGCCCCAAGCAAGGAGGTGATTCAAATTTCGCTTCTCTCGCAAGAGCTGCTCATGAAGTTGGTTATATTTCTCAGGTGAGATCTCTATGACCACCTGATATTTGCCTGGACAAATCTCGCGGATCGCGGAGGCGAGTTCTTGACAGCGGCGGTCAGAAAGCTCTTTGGAATCGCGGACACCGAGTTGAGCAAGAGAATTCTGGAGTGACTCATCGACCCATACTCCAGCTATGACAAGCGGGCCGAAATAGTCACCCTTTCCAGATTCATCGGTGCCAATATGGGGTAGCGCGATAGCAACTTCCGGTGCGGCTTCCTTGGGCTTGGTGTTCACTTCTTGCTTGGCAGACGAGAGGTAGTCCGCAATGTTCAGGGTCGCCGTTGGGAAATGCAGGTTGTATTGCGGAATAATGATTTCGAGGGCATGCCGATAAAGCGGTCCTGCATAACCCTGCAACTGGAGCTTCCCTGAAGTATATTGCTTTACGACTAGCTTTTCTTTTCCGTTTTCGTAGGTGAAAGAATAATCACAATACTGCTCAGTTCTGATCTCCGATGGTCGTAATGCTTCAAACTGACGTTTGATTTGCTCTCGTAGTTCGGTGTTCTTGATGTTGAAAGTCTTTTGGACGCTTTGCAGGGGCGTATCCGGTGCATCACAGCCGTTTAGTAAGGCTAGTAACTTGTTGAATTGTGATTTCTGATGCTGCTTAGGTGTATGGGCGCCCGTATTGTAAATGCTTATCGTTAGCTCGTCGTCAATAGCGGGCGTAATTGCGAACTGTAATCCGTTTTGAATTGATCGTGCTGCTGAAACCTGCGAGCCTTGGGCCGAGCAATGGGCGTGCATTAGAGCGATTTTTCGCTGTTGTACCGTATCCGCGGGAGCGGCGTCCTGCGAAAGGGTCAAGTTGCTGAGTAATTCTTTGATGTCGTCAACAAGGACAAGTTGTAATCCTGTGCAGTCTGGTGGGACGTCGGTCTGGTTTTGACGGGGTAAGACGACCCGTCGTATGCCGGCATGTCGAGCAGCAGAAAGCTTTTCCGGGATACCTTCCACGCGAAGGATGCGCCACTGGTTGTCCCTGATATCGATGTCACCTGTAAATGCTGTGTATGGGTCAAATTGCCATTTCCTACCACTGCTGTACATTGCCATCGCAGCACCGACTGTAATGGAGCTGCCGGAATACGTTGCATCAGTTTGGTCAGCGCTGAAGATGATGTCCTGGTCGGTACCGAGCCAGCCTCGGCTCTGGAGGGCTCCACGCGCTCGGACAACTGCTGACAAAAAGGTTTCTTGTGTCGTGACGACTGTCTTAACTTCACCCGAACCGGGCTGCAACATTGTTCGCACTGGCAGGACGACTCCAGTCCGATGGGGCTGGGTTATCAATAGGCACTTGACAGTGCCCAGTTCTTGACGGGCGCAGAGTGCGTCGAAACATGAGGTCAGCATCTCCGATATTGAGGGGACCTGCTTTCGTAGTTCATCTACGAAGGCCGCAAGCTTTTCCCTTGGCTGGGAACTTGAACGCCTGATCTTGTCCAAACAGCCGTTCGCCTGCAAAAGGGCAAGGGCTTGAGAGGCTTTGGGCTGGTCCGGAATGCGCGCTCCGACTGTCGTCAAGTCCTCCCGAGTGAGAAAGAGGAAAGCCGCAAAGAGATCATTTATGGCAACGACCTGGGCAGTGCGATTCTTTATAAACGCGAGTTCTGCACTGTAGACCTCTTGATTCGGCGGATCGCGATCAACGAATTCCTGAAGAGCAAGCAAAACCGGTTCGTCCCAGATGCTCTTGTAAAAGTCGGCCTGAAAAATTCCCTTATATACTTCCTTAATTATTTGCGTCGGTTTTTGGGAAAGACGGTAGGCATTAAGCTTACCGGCTATCGCGCTGAGTTGAGTATTCATTTGCTTTCCGAAGTTGACAAAAGCTCTTGGGGTAACAATCGAATTTGAGCGACATCTTCTTCCGTATGAGTCGTCTTCGTGAGCACTGTCGCTTCCTGATTTTTTATAGTTGCGTGCTCGCCGGTAGTCTGCTTTCCGTCCTTGAACCGTATTTCAGCGTCGAACTCTACGAACGGAACGGCGTGCAAGAACAGAAGGATCAATTTGGCGTCCTGGTAATCGTAGGAAAGCGTTGCGATAGCGTTGTTGTCCTCCGTAACCAAAGCGACTGCTTCCTGCTGAGATTCTGTGTCGGCAGCAAGCGACAAAGTATGATGGACTTGAGTCGATAGCTTGCTAAGAGGAATCTTGCGAGCAAACGCGAGAATCGGGGCAGTTGGCTTGGCCTTGGATGAAATAGCCAGATGGAATCCCGCCTTTTCCGCTTGAGCGGTTAGATAACCGAGAACATCAATTTGGCCGAGAGAACGTGACTCTCGAATCAAACGCATAAACAAGTCAGCCATGCGCGACTGAGGCACGGTGCGATCAGACCGCTCCCAGTTGTACAGCGATTGGCGTGTGCATCCGAGAAGAGCGGCGAACTGTTCCATGGGGAGCCCTAACTCTTTACGAAGATGTTTGATATCGTCTGGTCGCAGATAGAACTCCGATTGCTTTTCTTGCAACAAAGCTCTCCATCGCACTGTCTCATTCGGATCGAAGTGTTCTGCGCCACAACGGTCACACACTCCAATTCGGGCATTCTCCACGACGAGTGGATAGCCCTTCACTTTCGTTTTGTACTCAGGAAAAATCTTTTCCAGAACTGCGCCCTGGCCACACTCCTGGCATTTGTAGCCAAATGCAACCCTCGGCATAGCGGTTCTCCCTTTATCGAATTTCTTACTGTTGTTCATGAGCAGTTATGAAGAAGTAGAGCGTTTGGGAGTCAGCGTCCCGAATTAATTTGCCGCAGGTGTAAAAAGGAAATCCTTGCCCGTCAACTCCGAGAATTGTGTATTTGCAACCATCAACCGCAGTGCACAACTCATCCGGTTCCACCTTGTGAATTGCGTCTGCGCTCAGAACGCAATGCTCCATGTCCTCTGGTTGAAAATCACCTTCTTCAATGAAGAGTTGCACTTTCTTCGAGTAGTTATATTGTCTCGATGAAATCAATGTCTTTATGATCCGGAGCCTTCTGCCCGGTCGATGCCCCGGTCCTTTCTTCTTCATCCTCGTGCTCCTGATCAACTCTCACGCTAGTCAATGTAAAATATTTTACATTCCATGTCAAGCATTCTTGTAAAATATTTTACGTATAGTTGTAATACATTGAAAATTAGCCATTTGCTGGCATTAGGTTAGGCTGAAGCCTAGGATGATCGAGGACGAAACCGCAAGGAATTGGCTGGCAGGACATCGACAGCCACCGGAACCGACTTCGATGCTGACGGGGACAGAGATACTCTGCTATTTGAATATCGTTACGCAAACCGCGGGACGTTGCGTGTCGAGGAATCGAGGAATCGCGATTATCAGCGGGAACAAGTCCGACGGTGCATTTAAGCCCAGCTCCTTGCGGGCCCTACACGGTTACCAATTTGGCTCCGAGCGACTTGACCGAGCCTGAAGCGGATAGGTGTGTCGCGATTATCACGAGCGGTGGGGCGGTGGACCGTCAATCGGCTGCACGAGAACTCGGGCGCCAATGCATTGGTGGTGGTGCGCACTCCGTCACTTCGCCCCTCCGCACGTATTGTGCCTGTCGAAAACCCCGAAGTGTCTGAGCGGACGGGAATTATACTTCTTTCATAATTCTCTCCTACGATGTTCATTTCTGTGATGAGACTCGTCGCCGCTCTGGGTTCGATCTTCCGCTCACGCGCTGCCCTCCAGCTGGAAAACCTGGCTCTGCGCCACCAAATCGGTGTGCTATTGCGGTCGGCGAGAAAACGGCGCCAGTTGACTCCGCTGGACCGTCTATTGTGGGTCGGGCTCTCCCGTATCTGGCGCGACTGGCGCTCGACGCTGGCCATCGTCAAGCCCGACACGGTCGTGGCCTGGCATCGCAAGGGGTTTCGTCTGTTTTGGACCTGGAAGGTGCGGCGCGGGCGAGCCGGACGACCAGTCGTTGCGCGCGAGATCCGAGATCTGATCCGCAAGATGTGCCGGGAGAATCCCGGGTGGGGTGCACCCCGCATCCACGGCGAGCTGCTGAAACTCGGCATCGACATCGGGGAGACCAGTGTCAGCAAATACATGATGCGCGGCCGCAAACCACCGTCGCAGACCTGGCGCACATTCCTGGAGAATCATGCCCAGCAGCTGGTCTCCATCGACTTCTTCACCGTACCCACCCTCGGTTTCCAGGTTCTTTACGTGTTTCTGGTATTGGCCCATGATCGTCGTCGCATTCTGCATTTCAACGTGACCGCAAACCCCACCGCCGAGTGGACCGGGCAGCAACTGCGGGAGGCTTTTCCATTTGACCAGCTCCCGCGTTACCTGCTGCGCGATCGCGATGCGATCTTCGGCCAGGACTTCCGAGAACAGGTGCGAGACATGGGAATCCAGGAAGTGCTGTCCACGCCGCGCTCGCCTTGGCAGCGAGCCTATGTCGAGCGGGCGATTGGTTCCATTCGGCGTGAGTGCCTCGATCATGTGATCCTGTGGTTTCCGAAAACTCCGTCCAATCTGAAAAGACAGAGGTTCCGATCGTTTGTGAGATCATGGTAGCGACCACGATGAGCTCTGTTTTCGTTGCCCTTTTCGCTTTGGTAGCCTCCAGTTTCCAAACCCGTGCGGCCTTGCAGACGGAGATCCTCGCCCTTCGT
>QHZC01000266.1 GCA_003224515.1 Acidobacteriota bacterium | reverse complement strand
AGGGATCGTAGAGTTTCGAGGCATATTTCGCCGAATACGCCATGATTGGCGTATTCACAAAGCCGTCGCTATCCAGCATTTCTCTTAGCGCACGAATCTGTCCATCGAGCATCGCTGCCGGCGCCACCATGTCGCTGCCGGCCTGCACGTGCGAGAGTGCCGTTTTCGCCAGCACCTCCTTCGACGCATCGTTCACCAGGTATCCGTTGTCGAGAATCCCGCAATGGCTGTGCGGCGTGTACTCACACAGGCATACGTCGGTCACCACCAACACTTCGGGCACATTCTTCTTTAGCGCGCGAACCGCTCCCTGAATGATTCCGTTGGGCGCGAAGGCGCCCGTGGCAAATAGATCTTTTTCTCTGGGGTCAGGCACTCCAAACAACAGAATCCCGGGAATACCGAGGTCGCGAACTTCTTTCACTTCCTCGATCAATTTGTCGATGGAAAGATGATAGTTGCCCGGCATCGCATTGATCTCGTGTTTTATTCCGTAACCAGGCACCACGAACAAGGGCAATAGCAAATCATCAATAGCCAGAGAATGTTCACGCACCAACCGCCGGAATCTCTCATTTTGCCTGAGCCTTCTCAGCCTTCGGGCAGGAAAACCTGTTCCGGCTTCCTTTCCGTGCGTTGGTGCGACTCCGCCAATCGTCTGAGTCCTTTGCTGCGGCACAATCTCTTCGACCAAGGTCACAACTGACTTATTGTCCGGTGTCATATTTTTTGGCTCACTGTACTGCGTTCCGCGCTGGCAACGCTCTTGGGTTTCAAAACAAAGAAAGGCAGGATCTTTCCGCTGGCGGTCGCGATGGGGAACTCTCGAACAATTTGCACCATGTTCGACTGTTTCCACATTTCCGTGCCGGACTGCGACCAGGATTCCGGGCTATCTTCGGCGCGCTTGAGCAGGTTCAAGAACGTGTCCAGAACCTTTGTTTCCTGAGTCTCGCCGATGCGCGGACTCACAAGCAACTGCAGGTGGGTCAGCCCACGTGAATCTTCTTTCTCCACCAGTTGATAGTCCGTGCTTTTGCCACCAAATCTTTCCGGCAGTTCCCGCTCGATAATTCGAACGAAATCGGTGTCCACGAAGGTCACGCCTTCGCCGGTCAGTTTTTCATAGCTGCGAATTCCGCTCAGATGCGTGCGGAAGCCAACCTGTCCGAAGGTGCACCCACAGTCCTGCTCCGAGAGATTGCCGTAATCGCCCATTCCGACATTCAGGAGAAGTTTGGGAGATTCGTAGAGCAGCGTTGTGAATAGATAGGAGTCAACGAAGAGATCGGAATGCGGCACAATTTGCCGGTGCGAAATGATCGCAGTCGTGTCCTTGTAGAGGTGGCAATGGTCGCTTTCTGTGTGAGCTTGTTCGCAGCCCGCCGCGATGACTCCGGCCTCGGAAATTCCGTACACGGGTACCGCGCAAGCCCCCAAAGCTTCAATTTCTTTTCTCTTCTGCGGAGTGAGCGGCTCGCCGGTTACCAGAAACTTAGTTCCCTTGATGTTCAGGTTGTTGTCCGCCGCGGCAATGCAAATTCGTACCGCCGAGGCCGCGAAGGTGTAAACCACGCAGCGTTCGTTCTCCTGCAAAGCGGCGGCAGCCCATTTGGCCACCTTGAGGGCATCATCCAATGGCACATACTCGGGCTCCGCCAGCGGGCAGCCATGCAATTTCCCGAGGGTGAAGATCAGTTTTGTGCCCCACTTTTTCTCCCAGTTAACGTTCAAACGGTCCTCTGGCACCTGCGAGAACCACCGTCGCGCGGGATTACCAATGTGCGCAAATCGCAGACTCGAGTTGATTCCGGGCGCTCCGGGGAATACGGGAAACCAATTAGCTATGGGTGCCTCGAGGCATCCATGAATGTTCAACAACAGCGCATCGTAGAGAGACCTCTGATGCAGATAGTCGAAGTCAATGCGAACTCTGGTTCCAGCGCTGCGGGTGGCACCACTTCGCACTTCATACACGTAGGAGAGGAAGGGATTGTCGAACATTCCCTCCTTGCACCAGAATTCCACTCCGTTTCGCACCACCGGGACTTTGCCCTTGAACTCGTCGACGGTGTAATACACACCTTCGCTTTCCAGGGTACGGAGCGCTCCTTCAATCCCATCCCTCGAAACCCAATTTTTCAGATCGTCGAAATGGATTTTCTTCGGTTCAAGCAGCTTCAGGTAAGGGTTACTGGTATACTGGAAGACACCCTTTTCGACGAAGTTCAGAAAGTTCTCATCGCGAGCCGCTACACGCTTCTTAATGGAGCTTTTCGCCAGAGTGATGGCTTCCTCTGGCGTCATTCGTTGCTTCGCGAATCTGCGAAAACCCTCAACGAATCGGTAGTACTTTCTCATCTATAAATTCGCCGGCCGATTACGCCGACTGTCTCCTATTGGCTCGTCAATCGCTCGACGACCGTCTGGGATGCTCAACTGTCTCTAGGGACCTTGCACTGTGTCTGTATGACAAGCAAGTGAGAGGCACCTTTGTGACCAAAAACCCAGGACCCTGACTCCACTGTAAGTCTCCATTTTTCTTAATGTTATGAAAAATCAGGTCTCCAAGCCCTTGTTTTCACGGAATCCTAAGGGCAAAAGCGGAAATGGCTTTCCAGGCTCCTCTGACGCATGAACTCCGACAGATTCAGTCACTTGCAGGTTGAGGATCAATACTTCACCACGGAGGCCCCTTGATCGTTCCACGTTACTGGCCTCAATACGAATTTTCACGGCTTTTGCCGCCGGAATTCGGCCTCGAACCCGAACTTGGGGGTTGTTAATTCTCTTGCTGTTGTTCTTTGCTTGGGAGTTTGGCTGCCGCGGAACGGAGCGAAGGTGAGCGAAGCGAGCCGCAACGGAGTGCAGCGGCAGCCAAAGCGGGCGCCGATTCGGGGGCGACTTCGCGGGCGGATCCTGAGGTGGTAGCCAAAGCCAAGCGGCGTGCCTACAGCGCTGAAGATAAGCAACGCATCCTGGAAGAAGCCTAAGCCGCTATTGCGATATGCGGTGGTATCAGCGCTCTTCTTCGCCGTGAAGGCTTGTACTCCTTGCTGTTGGCCACTTGGCGGCCAGAACGAGCCAACGGCATCCGCGAGAGGTTGATTCCCCAGCGACGCGGGCCGAAGTCGAGGCGCAATCCACTCGAAGAAGAAAATCTGAAACTGCGCCGCCAGAATGTCAAGAATGGGAAACCGATTGGCCTCCAAGGAAACATGCGATTCGAGGGGCTTGGATGTCTCATTGTATGTTATCGAGATCAGGGTAAATAGACTTATGAGCCCGAGGATGCACGCT
>QHZC01000265.1:9928-16197 GCA_003224515.1 Acidobacteriota bacterium | reverse complement strand
AACGTAGTAACCGCCGACCTCGCCAAGGCAATCGAAGATTCTACGCATGCCAACGTCGACCAATTCTTCAGCCAATGGCTGTACGGCGCGGGCGGGCCGAAATTCGACTTGAGCTACGCTTACGACGACGAAAAACACCAAGTGATGCTCACCGTCAAACAAACGCAAAAAGTCGAAGGCCGTGTGGGCCGCTTCCGCGTCCCTGTCGAAGTCGAAATCACCACAGCGTCAGGACCCAAGCTCTACAACGTCACCGTTTCGAAAGACAAGCAGACTTTCCCCTTGCCCGCGGAGTCTGCTCCGCTCATGGTTCTCTTCGATAAGGGCGGTCACGTCCTCAAGTCCGCTGAATTCCACAAAGAAAAGAAAGAATGGCTCTATCAATTGAAGAACGCCGCGGATCTAGCCGATCGTGCCGACGCCGTGGTCGCGCTTGGCAACATGAAGAACGACGAAGAAGTCGTTGCCGCCCTTGGCGAGACGCTGCGCAGCGACAAGGCCTGGGGAGTTCGCGCCACCGCCGCCGACACACTCGGCCAGTTGGGCGGCGCTTCCGCGTCGAAGCTGCTCCTCGCTGCGCTGGATTCGCATGATGGGCCCTGGGTCCGCAATCGCGTCGTCAGCGCCCTTGGCAATTTCAAAGACGACACGACCGTCGCGGCGAAGCTCAATTCCGTCGCAAGACAGGACGATTCCTATCGCGCCCGCGCCGCCGCCTTGCAGGCACTTGGCCGACTTAAGGGGCCCAACGCGTTCGCCACGCTCGCCGCCGCCGTCGCGGCCGATTCGCCGGACGGCTTCCTCCGTAACGCTGCTCTTCGCTCGCTCGGTTCGCTGGGAGACGATAAAGGCGTGCCGCTTCTCTTACAGTGGTCAGCCGTCGGTAGGCCCATCGATTCGCGCGCTGCGGCCATCAACAGCCTCGCGCGTCTGCAGAAGGACAACAAGGACATCACCAAACAAATTGCGGCGTATCTCACCGAACCGCACTTTCGCATTCGAATGGCCGCCATCTATGCACTCGGTGGACGTGGCGATACCACTGCCATTCCCGCGCTGGAAGCTCTGCTGAAAAGCGACGACCTTAGTATCGAAATGGCGCCCATGATCAAAGGACAAATCGCGCGCCTGAAGAAACCCACGGATGGAAATCCAGGTGCCAATCACGGTTTGGGAGATGCGGACGAAGAATCCATCGAGGCCGGCGGTGAAAAGCTCACGACCGAACAACGGCTCGAAAAACTCGAGCACCTGCTTCAGGAAATGAGCGAGAGGCTCAAGTCCATGGAGAAGCGTCTCCCGCCTCCCAAGCAATGAGCGGCTGATACTCTTCTGGAGAGGCGGACTTCGGTCGCCCTCTCTTCTCTGTGACCTCTGTGCTCTCCCTGCTCGCTCTGTCAAATCTTCTCTTCGAATTGCTCTTCCTACGGTTCCGCAATCAATATCCGCAGGTCACGAAGATTGTTCCCCGTCGGTCCGATAACAACAGCATCCTCCAGCCTCGAAAAAAATGTGAACGCGTCGCTCCGCCGGAACGCCTCCGGCGGCTCCAGTCCCATCGAGCGCGCGTTTGTCAAAGTCTGTCCGTCCGCCACTGCTCCGGCGGCGGGACTATTGCCATCGATCCCATCGGTGCCGGCACTGAGTACCGCAATTTTCTTCCCTGCGATTTTCTCCACACACGCCAACACGAAAGCTGAATTCCTGCCTCCGATTCCATTTCCGGTCACCGGTGAACTCACCTCCCCATCCGCAATCAGCCCTACCCGTTGTCCCGCGTGTGTCTTCCGCAGTTCCTCCAACTGCTCTAGTAGATATTCCGCTGCTTTCTCCACTGGCCAGTCATCGGTCGTATTGTCGCAGCAGGTGATGAATCCTTTCGCTTCCGCCGCGTGATGCGCTGGATGAAACAGGTCATCCATCCCCAACAGCAGCATAAAGTGCGCGTTTCGAAATGTGGCGGCATCGGCTTTCGGTGTCTCCGGCATTTTCTCTTCGTCAAGCCAGCGTCGCAATGCGGTTGGAAATCTGCCGTGCAGGGAATGCTCGGTAATGATGCGCCTTGCGTCCGCAACCGTGGTCGGGTCAGGCAGAGTCGGCCCGGACGCCAGCGCTGACTCTTTCCCCGCCGGAACATCGCTCACCGCCAGCGTGACCTTCATTGCGTTATGCGCCGCCGCCGCGAGCCGGCCGCCTTTCACGGCGGAGATGTGTTTCCGGACCGTATTGATCGCCTCGATCGGTGCGCCACAGGTCACCAGCGCCCGATGCATCTTCTGTACGTCTTCGAGCGTCTGCGACGGGTCCAGCGGCAACTCCACGAGAGCCGATCCGCCGCCCGAAAGAAGAAAGAAAACCAGCGTCTTCTCATCGCACTTTTCCAGTAGCGCTAAAATGGCCTCTGCCGCCTTCCAGCTCTCGGCGTTCGGTACCGGATGTCCCGCCAGGAAGTACTTCATACCGGCCAATGGCCTTCGCGCCGCCGTCGGCGCGGATACCACACCCTTAAGTCTCACAAAAGGAGCCAGCACCAGCGCCAGTCCATCCATCATCGCATGTGCCGCTTTCCCAATCGCCACCACGCGCAGTTTCTCGAAATCCCGCAGATCGATTCTTGTCTCGCCGCACACCAGCAGCGCTCCTTTGCGCCGCAGCTTCCGTTGCATCGTCGCGGGAATATCGATCGCCGCCAATGTCTCGTGGAAAATCTGCCGGGCGATCTGCTTCAGTTGCGGCATGAGGAGTCTGTTTGAGAACTCGTTACGATACCTTCAGAACTTCTGGATTCAAAATGTTAGGTGGCCGCTGTCCCGTGAAAAGTGCGACGACGTTTTCCGCCGCGATGCAGGCCATTTTCGTCCTCGTCTCCAGTGACGCCGAAGCGATATGCGGCGCTAGCACCACATTCGCGCGTTTCAGCCCGGGGTGAATGAACGGTTCGTTCTCGTAGACATCCAACCCCGCGCCCGCAATTTTCTCGCTCTCCAGCGCGGCCACCAGCGCCGCCTCATCCACGACCGGTCCCCGCGACGTATTGACCAAGAACGCCGTCGGCTTCATCCTTTCGAATTTCCGCGAGTCGAACAATCCCCGTGTCTCAGGCAGCAGCGGCACGTGCACGCTGATAAAGTCAGACTCCGCTAGCAACGCATTCATTTCCCGAAACTCCGCCTTTAGCTCCTTCTCCACGTTTTCCGGTGCGCGCACCTCATCCGTATAAATCACCTTCATCTGAAATCCGCTCGCGCGCCGCCCCACCGCTCGTCCAATCCGCCCGAATCCCACAATGCCCAGCGTCTTCCCCCACACGTCCGTCCCCACCAGCTGATCCAGGTCCCAGTTTTTCCAATTCCCCGAACGCGCCAGCGCTTCGCCCTCGCTCAGCCGCCGCGCCACGGCCATCAGCAGCGTCCACGCAAAATCGGCCGTCGTTTCATCCAGCACGCCCGGCGTGTTTGTCGCTGCCACGCTTCGCTTCGTGCACGCCGCCAAGTCGACATTGTCGAACCCCACGGCCACATTTGCCGCAATGCGCAGTTTCGGCGCCGCCCCCAGCAGCTCCTCGTTTACTTTCTCGGTCAGCAGACAAATCAGCCCCTCCTTGTCCTTCACGCGCTGCAAGACTTCTTCTCGTGGTGGACGTTCCGGTTTTGTCCAGTATTGCACTTCGCAGCTTTTTTGAAGAATTTGCCTGGCTGCTTCGAACAAGCTGTGGGTCACAAACACTTTCGGTTTCGGCATCATATCCTCTTCGCAATGTCGGGAAAATTACACTAACACACCCCGCAGTCCCGCCATAACTTGGCGTTGCGCGCGTCCCGGAAATCTCACTATAGTTCCAGGTGCGTCTAAGTTTGCGCCCTTATGAACTCTGGCCTCGTTCACGGAATTCGAAAAACTCCTCGGCCCTTCTTCCGACCTTTACCGGCCTGAGGATCTTCTTCTTTATGCGTACGGCGGCTCCGTCGAAAGGGTGCCTCCGCGAAACTCCCGCTATGTTGCTCGAGTCCTCATCTGCCACCACCATCTTCGCCCCCAGCCGCTAGTTGCCCTGTTTGCCCTGAGCCCCGCGGCAGATCGGCAAGCCCTTCCCCCACAGTTATCAATAAAGACGTCCGCGCTTCTGGCTCTCATTTTCAGCTAAACTAGCCCTGACTATTTCGCTTCGCCGGGCAGGGACGGCAGACCCAATCTCGATGGTCGGGGTCACCCGAGGTTGAATTCAGGATGGAAACACGACGGCATAGAAGACGAAGAAAATTCCTCCGAAAGCGGGCGCATTAAACAGGTCCTTTGTGATGAGTGCGGCGGTGCCATCAAGTACCGGCCTCCAAGTTTTTGGAAAAAACTCCAGCGGAGGACGTCTCAATTCTTTGGAAATGCCTTTGGCTCCTGGAAGAAATAGTCCATGCGGAAACGCCCCCAATTGACGTGCCATCGCTTGGCGTACGACAATCTAAGAAGTCCGGCTCTCCGTTCCGATTTGGTGGTGGTCTGTTCTTCCTCTGCCGCCACAGAAGCCACCGAAGGCATAAAGGAATAAGTATGAAAAAGCGATTTCTCGCCGGAGTTGGTGTCATCACAGCCATCTGCCTATCCCTTGGCTTTGGCTCTGCGGCGTATACACAGGCACTCTCGTCGGCTCCAAACCAAGTCCAGGGAACAGCCATGGCCACGCACGCAAGCGGAACGTTTGAAGTAAAACTGAATCCCCAAACACCGGATGGCAAATTTGAGGACGCTACCCTTGGCAGGATGACCATCGACAAACAATTTCACGGCGATCTCGAAGCTACCAGCAAGGGCCAGATGCTCACCGCCGGCACAGACGTCAAGGGCTCGGCCGGCTACGTAGCCGTCGAACGCATCACCGGAACGCTAGGTGGCCATAGCGGCAGCTTCATACTCCAGCACAGTGGCACCATGACTCGCGGCGCCCTGCAACTGTCCATCACTGTCGTACCAGATTCCGGCACCGGCCAGTTGGCCGGCCTCACCGGCAAAATGACGATCACCATCGCCGATGGTAAACATTCCTACGACTTCGACTACACCCTCGCCAAAGCCCCCTGACACTTTCCTAAGTGGAGACCTTGAGAGTGCGGGAGCTCTGAGACGATTCCAGCCCCTTTGCGCCAGAAGCCGATTCACGGTGCCCGTTCAAACAGATGCCCTGTTATCCCGCAGCATCCAAACCATTGACAAGTAACCATGGATAACGGTTTCGTTGAGTTGGCACGATTCTTCCGTGCTCCCCGACCAATCGGCGCAAACAGAAACATCCCTCGAACTACTTGCGGAAAAAATGCGCCACGCCCAATCCACTCGCGCACAAATCATCGTCACCACCAACCCCGACTGCCTGCTACAGCTTCGTGTCGGCGTTCAAATCCACTATACCAATCAGCAAGTCCTCCATGTGGTGGAACTCCTTGATCGGAGTATGCGGCCATGAAAACGGGAAACGCCGAACTGCAGGCACGCTGTGCTTCGCCACTCCGTTATTTCTTCGCTTCATCCTTTCTTTGTCTCCGAAAACGACAACGCCCTTCCCGCAGCGATGGCGGCTGCTGCGAAAAAGGCGCGCCGTCTTCAGGAGAGAAGATCGTGTCGACCGTTTACGTTCGCCAATGCGGAAGTCGCAGAATCAATTTTCCGGCGAAGGCGGTGGCGCTTGCAATACCTTCTCGCCGTGCCTGCCGGGTCCGCCTTGCGTCACCTTGTAATCCGATGGCACTTGGAAAAGCGACGCATTCGGCTCCGACCGTTGAATATTTGTCAACGTGTAGGTGGTATCGCCAAAACGCGGATCGCTCCGCTTGCTCATCACCAGCACTTGCAAATCATTCGAATACCAATGCTCGGACACGATGACAATCGGTTTTTCATTTCCGATTTGTCCCGTGGGAATGGTGTGAGTAATTCGCGTTCCTTGCGCGCTCACACCGGCGATCGTCTGCGTTCCCAGGTCTTCCTTATTCATGCTGCCGTTGGCAATCGCCTCCTGCTTCCGGTATTCCACGCTGCCCTTGATCGCATCTTTGAACTTCCCTCTCATTCCTCCGAACGGTCTCCCCATTTGCTCGGCCGTCTTTGTATCGGCGTGCAAAATGAAATTCGTGTCGGCCACCGGATCGTTGATCATGACAAACGACTTCGGCTGTCCCGATGTAGCCAGCGGCCCAAATGCCGGGAGCGTCACTTCCTTGCGGAAGCGGCCCTGGCTGTCGCGAAAAAGATTCGTCTGGGTTTTGCGCGAGATGCGGTTT
>QHZC01000265.1:0-9779 GCA_003224515.1 Acidobacteriota bacterium | reverse complement strand
GCCCGCAACGATCCAGCGGCTCCTGCCAGCATTCCAGCGAGGAGCAGGCTCGTACAAACTCTGCGATTCATTATTTTGTCTCCTCTTCTCTCCCGAACTGTTGCGAACTCTTCGCCGCCGCAATCGCGGCCAGCCCCTTCTTCAACTGCACGATCCACGTTCCAACTTGCCGCTCCTGCTCCTTCTGCTCTGCTCCACCCGCCGGTTTCAACCTCTCCCAAAAGGCCGCAGCTCCCATCCGCGTATTCCTCCCCGGAGCGCACCAAGATCGCTCCGCTCTCCATGAATATTTATTGCGGCAGCCGCACCGCTTGCGGCAAGCCATCATCGCCAACGAGCAAATCCACCTGAATCCATTCGCTGGCGCGCTCTTCGTTAACAGGCAGGCCCAATGCGCTCAGTGCGCCGCGTGGCATGCCCACGCGCAGAATCGCGGCGTCATCGGTATCCGTAGCGAAGGCTCCGGGCAGAAACGTGAATCCGCTCAATTCACTGCCAGCCATAAGCGTTTCGGAACTGGCAGTTCGCGCCGAACCAGGCTGCTGCATTTCCTGTGGAACGTCGGCAGGATTTTCACGACTCGCTCCGGCGACGGAACTGTTTTTCGGGAAATTGTTGGCGGCCGGCACAGAATGCAGATGGTTCACATTCTCTTCCTGCTGGCCGTGGTGCCAATCGCGCCAGCTCACCGCGCCGACCAGCACGGCCGCAGCGGCTAACCCCCAGGCAGCAGCTATGGCAGTGTGCCGGACTTTCAATGTCACCTGCTGCCTGCGAAATTCCTGGCGCAAACGTATCTCCACGAGCGCGGGGGTCTGCGCCATGGCGGTATCTTCGGCAAACGCACGGAGCTCAACCCCAGCCGCTTGCCAGGAATCCTGCAGTGCTGCGCACCGCGAACATATGCCGGCGTGTTCACGCGCGGTCGCACGCTCCGCTTCGCTCACGGTGACGTCGCGCTCCGCGTCCAATCCAATCGCTTCAAATTCTTCGCAGTTCATCTCACACATCCGTTATTCATTGCCGCAGCCGAACGGTCAACATTCCTGATGACAGCAATACCTTCACCAACTCTAAGAACTTTTTTCATCGCGCCACGCTCGCGCACCGGGGCACGTCGCGAAACATTTCAAGTTTGGCCATCAGCAAAGCCCGGCCGCGATGCAGCCGCGAACGAATCGTCCCAATGGGGCACCCGGCCAAGTGCGCCGCTTCCTCGTAACTCATCTCTTCCAGCTCGCACAACACCACGGCTTCGCGAAACTCTGCGGGCAGTTCCAGAACGGCAGCCCTTACTTGCTGCATGCGCTCGCGCTTTTCCAGCCAGCTCGACGGCGTAGACGCGTCCTGCAAGACAATTCCGGAGCCCGTGCCGTCCTCATTCTTCTCCTCGAGTGGTATCTCTCTCGGCAAACGTTTCAGGTGCTTCATCACGCGGTTGCGCGCCACTCCGTACAGGAACGCTCCGAGCGATCCGCGTGTGGCATCATACTTTTTCGGATCCCGCATCAGGGTTATGAACACGTCCTGCACAATCTCTTCCGCCGCCCAGGTGTTTCCCGTCATGCGCAGGGCAAAACGATACATGGCCGCTTGGTGCCGCCGGTAAAGAAGAGTGAAAGCCTCCTCATCAGCCTTGGCGGCCCGCCGCAACAGAACGTCGTCTCTCTCTTGTTCGGCGATCCTCATCTCTCCTGATAAGACGTTCTGGCCGGTTTCAGCTATAAATTCCCGGCGCGGAGTCAAAAAGTTCCCACGTGGCTCCAGAGCCGGAAAGAAGGCTTGGAAGTTGTTGGTTTCACGCTAGGTTAGACGCAGAGCAAGGTTATCACGTGTCAAAAGAAGAGCACGATTTCGAACAAAGGTTTGGCCCGAAAAACGCCGGTGCGGTCTTCGGCGGAAGCGAAAGCACACTCTTATTTTTTGTGAGGCCTGAACATTCCTGCGGCAATCCTGGTTACGAAGCGGCGGGGGACGAGGCGTTCGCCGTGAGCGCCGAGATAATTTTCGAGGCCGGAGATGACGTAACTCTTGCCCGCAGCCAGAGATTTCAGTCCCGTCTGCGCGACTTTTTCTGCGCTCTCGGCATTGCGTTGGAATTTTTCCTGGCCGGAGACAACATGAAATTCCGATTCGGTCGAGCCTGGGCAAAGAGCGCATACGCGAATTCCATGTGGTTTCATTTCTTCGGCGAGTCCTTCGGCGAAAAGGAGATCGAAGGCTTTAGTCGCCGCGTAGGTTGAAATATACGGAACGGCTTGGAAAGAAGCGGTGGACCCGACAATGAGCACGTCGCCGCGTCGGCGCGTCACCATTTCCGGCAGATACAGCCTGGTCAGATGCACAACCGCGTGGCAATTCACGCCCACCATGTCCAGCAAGCGTTGTTTTTCAATCGAGGGAAATTCGCCGTATTGACCGAAACCAGCGTTGTTGATCAGCAGATCGATCTGAATTCCTTTTTCTTTCGTGAAGGCAAAAATCCTCTCGGGAGCGTCCGAATCCGCCAGGTCGGCTGTGAAAACCTCGGTCAGCATCTGATGCTTTGTGGTGAGTTCCTTTGCGAGTTTGACCAATCGGTCTTTCCGGCGAGCGGTGAGCACAAGGTGCGTGCCACCAGCGGCCAACTCGCGCGCCAGGGCCGCGCCGATCCCGGAGCTAGCACCAGTCACCAGTGCCCATCTCCCGCGCCACTCTACCGCCGTCTTTTTCACCATATCCGGGCCGCGTTTGGATTTCTCTTGCTGTTGGCCAATCCGTTCGGTTCGCGATTCCTCAGTTCTTTACCTTCCAAACGGCGTCGCGGACGCGGCCGCCCTCGCGCCGAATGCGCTCCATCAGCCGGCGCGCCCAAACAAATTCGGCCGCCAGCAAGCCTAGCCCGAGAAAAATAGCAAGCATTCCCGGCCCGGGCGTGACCAGCATCACGACTCCTGCCAATAGCAAGGTAAAACCAGCAATGACCAGGAAGACTCGGCGGACCTGCTCGACCGTGCGAAGGATCATCAAACCTTAGAGTAACGGCTCTGGGGCGGAGAGCGAATGGTGATCCCTGCGCCTTAACGGGTATTTTACCACGCTTCCACCGGCGTGCTGAAAGCTACGCGCTGTGGAGGATCCAACGATTCGAAACGTGCCTCGGAATCACTCAGATCAAGAGCAGGAAATGCCTTTCAATCGAAGCAGCTCATCTCTGTCTCCTCGGCGATGCCACATTTAGCTTGCAGGTGAAAGGGACCACCTAGGGGAGAAATGTCCTTTCCATTGCAATATTCCCCAAGCTGATTTTGCAGTGAGTACCGGATTGCCCTTTTGTTCTTGCCCGGGCATAACTGGTAATAGCCGCAAGGTAACTCGGTCTCAGCCAGGGTGTAGCTGAACCGGTCGACCTGGAGAGTGTGTTTAAGAACTGAAGAAACACAAGATAGAGTTTGCGATTTTGGAAGACCGCATTTCTCCAGCAGATTTGCGTGTGCTTAGCACCAGCACAAGCATAACTTCCGATTAAGAAGCCCCTTCAGCGCGGCGCAGCCACGAGCCGCCGATTCGCAGCAAAGGCAGCCAGATCCCACTCCCGGCCGCCTGATTCAAGGAGGAAAGATGCGTAACCGGAACGTTCTGCTGGTTCTGTGCCTCGCGTTGTTTTCTGTATCGAAGGTTCTTGCGCAGTCCCGCGCAACGGCCCGGCTTCACAACAACATCATCCATACCTACGCGGGGGGAGGTCCCGACGGCATCCCAGCTCTTTCGGCAAACATTCCAGTGCCAACGGCGGTGGCGACGGACGACGCTGGAAACATCTATATCGCTGCTCCGGGGGGAGATCGAGTATTTGTAGTGGACACGTCCGGCAAGATACGCGTCGTGGCCGGCAGCGGTGTGGAGGCTTTCCATGGCGACGGTGGCCCGGCAAGAAACGCCTCCCTGAACATGGGCGTCAACAATGTTCCCAACGGGATCGCCGCAGACCGTAACGGAAACATTTTTTTCGTTGACAAGTTCAACAATCAAATCCGCAGAGTGGATGTCGGCACAGGGGTTATTACCACGTTTGCTGGAAGCGGTCCCGGGGGTTATTACAGCGGCGGCTACAGCGGCGACGGCGGTCCGGCTACCAGCGCCAGTTTGAATCTCCCGGGCGAAATCGCCTTTGATACAAACGGCAATCTCTTCATCGCCGACTCGCAGAACGGCCGCATCCGCCGCGTAGATGCTACCACCGGAATCATTACCACTGTCGCTGGCAACGGTGCATTTACCTTTAGCGGGGATGGCGGCCCCGCCACAGCTGCTTCTTTGAACCATCCTGCGGGAGTCGCCCTGGACACGAACGGGAACCTCTTCATCGCCGATGCATACAACTGCCGGATCCGCCGCGTGGACGCCGCCACCGGAATCATCACCACGATAGCTGGCAACGGGCAGTTTTCCTTTGGCGGCGATGGTGGCCCTGCCACTGCCGCTGCCCTCTGGTTTCCCATCGCAGTTCGCGTGGATGCCGATGAGAACCTCTTCATCGCTGACCTGTATAACTATCGCGTCCGCCGCGTGGATGTCTCCACGGGAATCATCACCACGTTTGCCGGCAACGGGCAAAGCGGGTTCAGCGGTGATGGCGGCCCGGCCACTAACGCCGGCATGACTCCTGTTGGTGTGGCCTTTGACCCGTCCGGCAATCTTGTCATTGCTGATGCGAACAGCAAGCGTATCCGGCGAGTCGATATCTCAACCAACATCATTACCACCGTGGCGGGTAATGGGGACTTCTGCTTCTATGGCGATGGCGGCCCGGCCCTCGTTGCATCCCTGTGCGCACCGCAGGGGCTAACCGCGGATCCCTTCGGCAATCTCCTGGCTTACGACACTAAGAATGGTCGTATCCGCCGAATCGATGCTGCGACAGGTGACATCACCACCGTGGCGGGAGGCGGCAACCCTGCCGATGGGTTGGGAGATGGTGCCCCTGCCACGCAAGCTACCTTCAGTGGCAGTGGAGTGACGACGGATTCTAAGGGTAACATCTTCATCACAGATTGGCGCAACTTTCGCGTCCGCCGCGTGGATGCCGCCACCGGAATCGTCACCACCGTGGCAGGGAGTGGCGGGCGAGGTGGAAATTCCGGCGACGGTGGTCCTGCGACCCTCGCCACCCTGGCTTCACCCCAGGACGTAGTCCTCGATCGGCTGGGCAACCTGTTTATCTCTACAGGCCTCGTTATTCGCCGTGTGGATGCCATCACGAAGATCGTCATGACGGTAGCCGGCAGCAACTCGGCGTCAACATTCTATTGCGGCGATGGTGGCCCGGCCATCAATGCGTGCTTGTTTGGTCCTCGCGGTCTCGCTATGGACACTGCGGGTAATCTTTTCATCGCCGACTCCGGGAACAATCGTGTCCGACGGGTTGACGCCGCGACTCAAATCATCACCACGGTGGCCGGCAACGGAGCGTCGGCCTACGCGGGCGACGGCCTCCCGGCCGTCGCGGCTAGCTTGAACAATCCAAGTTGGGTGTCCGTGGACGCTGCCGGCAATCTCTTCATCGGCGATGCTGGTAACTTTCGCGTCCGCCGCGTGGATGCTGCCACCGGCATCATCACGACCGTCGCCGGCAATGGCATTCAAGCATTTACCGGAGATGGCGGACCTGCCAGCAACGCCAGTCTCGGTTCGCCAGCGGGAATGTACTGTGCCCGGGATGGTTCCGGCAGAATCTTCATCTCCGATACCGGCAGGAACCGCATCCGCGTAGTCATACCCGGGCCTCAGTCACGCGGAGATTCATTCTGAATGCATTAAGCGACACCATCCGTACTTGGATACTTTTTGAGTGCAACGATGAGATGATCTGCAAGGTGAATACCTTATGATTCCGTGTTTCGCGTTGGTTCCAGCTTCGGCGTTTCCGGCTCGAAGGTCCTCCCGCAACCCGGGCAGCGACCGCGACGGATGCCAATCCAATCGTGATCCTCATCATGCGCCTGCTTACGGGGGCGTTCGTGGTCGATGATCGAATCACGTTCACAAGCGGGACATCGCCGCAGAAGGACCTCGGCGCATCCTGGGCCCAATCGACAAAACATAGATGCGTCGAATGAATTTTGGCCAAGATAAACAGACAATTCCTACGGAGAATTGAAGACGGGCCTTGTGAGCTCTTCCGGGGATGCGCATGGCAGCTGTAATCCGAGTGCGCCTGCTGGGGTGATCAAAGAAGATGAACTCCTCAACCGGCCCTGGATCAAGTTTGCGATATTCTCCCAGCATCAAATCTACGTGGCCTCGCCATCGGGTTGACCAGCAGCATTGAGGCCGCACATGTCCGCCTCGAACTCCATGGTGCGCGTGATCGTGTTGGTCACGGGCGTCATGAGAAAGAAATAAACGGACAACCCGATAATCGCCAGCGGCAGTATGGCCACGTCGGTCATCCCCCGGATGCCCCAGTTCTCTCCCCAGCGCGCGAGGCCAAAGTTTATGCACCTATTCAGCAAGGCGGACCCTATCACCACCACGACCCCAAACATGACCAATCCCTTGTACTCGTGGTTGAGAACTTAATGGCCCATCTCATGTCCCATGGTGGTCTGAATCTCGGGCAGCGTGCATCGTTTCAAGAGATTGTCGTTCAGCGAAATTCGCTGAGTCCCGCGAAGCCGCTGACGTTGGCGCTAAACGCTGAAGCAATGCGTCGCTCTGCGCGGTGCAGTTAGTGTCTCGGTTCTTGTTGTGTTGCCCGGCGGTCTACGCCGCTTCGTCGGTCGTGACCGTCGCGCCGCTCCGGCAGCGCGATAGCCCAGCTAGTGGTTCTGCGGCAAGTGGGGCAGTGCCGCTGGCTGGGTTGTTTCTTCCAGGCTTCCGGCAGTTGACCTTCGTGGATCGGGAAGGACCCAAATCTGGCACAGCCTTCACCCTTGAGAACCTACGCTGGCATTCGATTCCGACTTGAGCCAGCCAGGCACCACGGCAGAGGTCGGGAATAGTCCCGGCGCAAAAACTCGCTTTTCGGGGGCGTGACCGTTTGGGGCACGCTCTAAGTTCTCTCTTACATTCATCAGCGATAGGAAAGTGCAGAGGATGCGTCTTTTTAGGTCGTCCGATAAGCACAGGTTGCTGGTGAGGTGGGCGAGGAGCAAGGCGCATTCGCCGACGTAGGTGGCCATCTCCGCACGGCGTTCCACGGTCGCCTTGCGCAATGCAACTTGGCGATGCATCTCAGCGCACGCCTCCTCCACGCTCCATGTGAAATGGTGGACGCAGAGACCCACCGAATCGAGTTCCGTCGGTACAGGAAGCTTGCAACGGGGAATACAAGCGCGATGCTCGATAGGCTTACTCATCCGCACACCCTGCCCCATTTTGTGCAATAGGGATGCCAATCCTCAATAGGAGCAGGGGTTAAACGGCCAACAAAGAAGCTGAGTTCGCAAGAGTCTTTCCCTTGGCGTGCGCACCCAAGCGGCACGAGCCATCCTCCCGCTGACTCAAAAAAGCGCCCCGCCATGCGTTCTTCTCACGGGACGATTGAGCCCCTAATCCTATTATCTCTAAGTCTCTATGATGCAGGATATTAGCCGCCGAAGTGTCCGCTGTTTGGCGAATCCAGGAAAGGACACTTCGCTGCATTTCTGGCGCAGTCAGCTTCCTCCGTTGTGTTCCTCGTCACTTCAAGTTAGTAGCCTGATGTGTATTCAGCAACCTGAAGGGGACTATCCAAGGCGTAATGTTCGCCACCAGCCATTTCATCAAGACTCCAGTTGCTCCGGTTCCACAGCTGAGAACTCAACCCCCATTCCCATGTTGGGTTGCGGGTAGATCACTGTGGCGAGCGCAGTGAAAGTCGCACCGCCGTGAAAAATCACAAGCTTGATCTGCGTGGCCTTAGGAAAAGGATTTAGCGTGTCGAGATAACAGCCTTTCAGACTCAGTTCGGAAACACGCGCTGATAGTCGGGCGCCTGAAGCTAGGTCGGTCTCTTCTGCGCCAGCTATGAACGGATGACGAGGGGCTTCGCGTCGCTCGCTATTCGACAGCCCGCTTTGCGAGGCAGGTAGACTCGTGGGCTTGGAGGAATCATCAGGCATATTTAATCCAAAGTATTCCGTCTTTGCGGACCTTCTATTCGAATTGTGTATCCCCATGGGTGCGCGACCTGGAAGTGGGAATCAAGCCGCCCGGCGCCCTTCCCAGTAATCTTCAAAGCGGCCATTTGAATAGGAGCAGCGGAGGGCGAGAATCGCGTTCGCACCCCGAACTGTCCAGAACATCCCGGACCTCTTGAAACGGGAAGCGATCACCGTCTTGCAACCTGCTTCGATCACGCCCGAGCCCACGAAAAGATGCAGGCGACGAAACTGGGGATACCGCATGCGCTCCGCATTCCGCTCAAAGTAATCCGCCTCCTTGCGGATCTTCTTAGCTACTTCGGGGTCATCGGATGCGATGGAGCGTAAGGCGCTCACCAGTCTTTCGACTTTCCCTTTATCCAGCAGGCGTTTCTGGTGGACCTTCATCCAGGCTTTTTGCTTCCCTTGGTCATTCGGGAACAGTTTACGGGCGACTTCCCACAAATGCTGGCGAGCATGATAGAGATCGACAATCTGCATCGCGTCCGGAAAGTGCAGGGCGGCAAGAGTCCAGATCCATTCGGCGCCGTCGCCCATGACGACCTTCTTGAGCGCACGGCTCCCGCCACGTTTCCAGGCTTCGAGATAAATGCGTTTGCCAAACTCTTCGGCGGTTTCGATGGCGCCCGTATAGGTGGTGGAATCGGGATCCCGAATCGGATAGCCCTCCTGGTCCCACGTCGTCTGGGTGAACACACACCCGAGCTTGGCTTCACGGGTATGGGCGGGTTGGTCTTCGGTCTTGCCCTGCCGCCCCACCGTCTCTTTCTTCACCACCGGGACTCCCGTCCCATCCATCTGCACGTACAGGATGGGAATCGGCTCGCCGGCAACGGCGGGCAGGTCCAACTGGAGGGCTTTCTAGATTTCCTCTTGCTCGCGCTGGGCGATATCGGCTCCGATGGCCTCCGCCGTACGCTCCACCGATTTGGTGGTCACTTCCAGGCCGGCCAGAACTTTCAACTGTTTGCGCCCGTGATCGAAGGGCGCCTGCTGGCCCACCAAGGCTTGCATGCGGCGCACGCCGGGAGAAAACTCCGTGTTCTCAATGTCCAGTTCGGCATCGACCGGAAACTGGCCGGCGCCGCATGGCGCGCACAGATAGTAGGGACGGGAGACGCGAACCGGGCCGACGATCGTCAGGACGGGTTTGGAGCGGAGTTCCTGGTATTGAGCGTGATGGCCACACCGACATGGTAACTGGCGTTGCTCGGCCGCCGGGGCTTCGAATTTCAGCAGCTCGGTTAAGGCGGCCGCTCCCGCTTGGTGGAGAGCGGCTCGCAAGGCCGATTCGACGGCTTCCAAATCGGTCCGGCCGTCCTTACGTCGCTGCACAAAGACACGGCTGAGGAATTGGTTTACTTCTCGCGCCACCTCCTGATGGATCGCAGCAGCGTTTTTTTTTCCTGCTCCGTCCAGCCGCCCCGTTGCTGCTCGACCGGGCGGAGCGAACAGATCTTTTCGTTGAGGGCCACCAGGTCCTGGCTGAGCTTTTGGAAGCGGTGAAACTCGCTGACCTCTTGCTGCGCCTTGCGCAGCGCGGTGGGATTGGGAAAGGTTTCCGTCACCGTCTTGCCGGCCACGCGGCGAGTGAGACGAAATTGGGGGTCATGTCCGGGGTCGTTGCGTTTGGCGCAGTGGCAGGAAGGCTTG
>QHZC01000264.1 GCA_003224515.1 Acidobacteriota bacterium | reverse complement strand
CAAAGGACTGGCGCGCGAGGTCGTAGATGGAAATTTGACCATCGTAGAGATCGGAATTGGGAATTCCCGGGAGGTACTGGAAGATCAGGTTCTGGATGATGCCGAGATCCTGGCCGACAGCGGAAGGGCTGACTTGCTCGTGATCTCCAACAACAAGGACCGTTTTTCCAAGATAGAGAGCCACCAGGGCCATGACATCGCTCTGGCTGGCTTCGTCGATGATGACCACGTCGAAACGAGTGGAGCGCGGGTCGAAATTCTCGACCACCCGGGATAGCGGCATGACCCAAACGGGAACAGCGCTGCGGCATTCGGACATTTTCCTGGCCGCTTCGGCACGCAAGAGAGAAACGCGAATGCCGTGGCCTTTGCCAATGCGGCGAATCGTGTCCAACCATCCCACCAGTGCTTGGCGCTGGCGGGAGGAAGTGCGGCGGGCCTGAGCGGACCAGGCGCGCTTGTCAATGAGGCTGACGGTGATGCGGCGAAGCTGTTCACGGAATTTTTCGCTCCTGGTCTGGAGCGCTTCGAGGGAAACGCCAGCGCGGCGGTCGAGTTCATCGTTAAGCTGGCGCCAAGTCCAGGCAGCGGTGGGATCGCGCGGCGGCTCACCGCGGCCGTGCACGCCGGTACGATTGCGAATGGCGGCGGCCCAGGAAGGCGCAGCGCTCTCGAGCTTGGCGAGCAGGGTGCGGCGGAGATCGAGATCGGCCTGGCGGCTTTTGAGTTCCAGGAGGCGCTCGTAGGCGTCGCGGTAGTCGTTCGAATGCTCATCCTTCACGGCCGCGAGGAGCTTGGAAATGACTTTCGAGGATTTGGCTAGGCGCGCACGAAGCTTGAGGCGGTTTTTGAGGTCGCGCATTTCTTCTTCGAGTTGGAGCAGCTTCAGCCTTTTATAACGCGAGTCGAGGATAGCAAGGAGGGATTGATTGACGGCTTTGCCAATGCGCACCAATTCGCCGTCGGCGCCAACGACCGCGGGTTGTTCCGCAAGAAACTTTTCCCAGCGAAAACCGAGATCCTCGAGTTGCTGTTGCAGCGGGAGCCAGGTGTGTTCGTGCCAGCCGAGGCAATTCTCGATGGAATCGCAAAACTGCATGAGTGTTTTTTCGACTTCTTCGCCCATTTCGCTCGAGGGCGGAGTCCCGAGGGCCGCCACCTGACGGTCCCAGCGACTGGCGAGGTCCTGACGAAGTGTCTTGAGGCGCGAGAGTTTGCGCAACGCATGGAAATGTTCCGGCAAGCGCGGGTGCGCGTTGTTCACTTTTGTTGATTCGATGAAATGGTTCCAGGATTTATGCATGAGAAGCGTGAAAGAGCCAAGCTTGCCGTCATCCTCAAGATGGGCAAAGATTTCGCCCCTGGGCGTTGGCGGCTTCGCGGTGAACAAGGCGGACGAAACTGACCAGTTGGTCCCAAGGCTGGCGATGCGCGTCGCCGTATTTGCCGGCATAAACGGCGGCGAGCTTCCACTTTTCCTTCCCGGAAAGCGGCTCGACGGCTTGGGTCAAGTTGGCGGCGAGGGATTCCAATTCATCCGGTGAGCCTTGGGACGCGCCGGATCGCCAAAGATCGGAACGCAGATCCAGATCCTCCATACCGAGGCGATTGCGCTCGCTGACGGAAGCCTCGAAGTCTTCGGGCCGAGGCAGATCATGGAGTTCGGGAAGATGGCCTGAAAGTTCAGCTTCGTCTTCCCGCGTGACGGTAACATTGCTGCGATATAGATCCGGCAACTCGCCCCCAGAAAGGGGCAAGGGAGCTACAGCAGCCACGGGACCGGGGATCCAACCGAGGGTTTCTTTTTCCCGCGCTACTTTGCGCGCGGCATCGGCAGGTGCCCAGGATTTTCCGGCAATGACGATGTCGCGATACTCGTCGGCACGGGCATCGGCGAACTGGTTTCGGACATCGTCAAGCTTTTTCAGGAGGTCGGTGCGTTCGGCTTCCAATTTTTTCCATTCGATCTCGAGTGAACCGGCGTCGGCACGCGACAATCGTTCCGCAATGGAGCCGACCGCGCTTTCCAATTGTTTGCGGCTGTCCAGGTCGTTTTCGAGAAGGCTGACGCACAGCGGCCGCAGTTCGGGAACAATGTGATGGCGCACCATGCGCAATGCCTTGGTGGTGTGGCTGGTGACGAGGACGCTTTTCCCCTGGGCCAGCAAGTGCCCAATCAGATTTCCGATGGTGTGCGTCTTTCCCGTGCCCGGAGGACCTTGAACCAGAACCCCGCCGTATTCCTCGAGTTGCTTGGCAATACGAATCTGTTCAGGGTTGGCGGGCTTGCTGAGAAGAACTCCGGCGTCGGCTTCGCCGTAACGATTGGTTGAAGGATCGGTCTCTCCCTTGTCAGGAAGAGGAGATTCCTCGCCAACGATATTTAAGAGAGACCAGGGCAAATCTTCGCGAGTTCGAAGGTCCGCCAGGATGCCTTCGATGGCGGCGGCGAAACCTAAGGTGCGGGAGCGCAGGAATAGAAGCGGGCCACGCCCGATTTGTGGATCATTCGCTTCACCGGCAGGCGCGCGGTCCTCGAGCAATTCTCCTCGGGGGGAGAGCTGAACAACCAGGCGCTTGAGAAATCCGGAGGTCGCGCCATTGATGAGCGGATGAAAGCCTTCCTGCTCCAACTCTTCGCGGCAGCGGCCGATGGCGCGTCCGTCCACCTCGGTCATGGATTGGAAGAGGGCGGAATAAAGTTCGACCGGGTGGTCGGCTTCCGAGAGAGTGAATTCGGGCACGGCCGCATTGAACTGAAGCTGCAGGCGCTGCAGGAGAATGGGATGGTAGATGTTGCCTTCGGCGCGACGCCAACTGAGAATGCCATCTCCGAGAACCAGCTCCACGCGCTCGGCTTCACGGTCGATGCGGCCATAGAGGGAGTACAGGGTCTCAAAGATTTTCATCGCGGCGCGAGCAGGCTCTTCGTTTTTGGACCATTCTTCGCGCACCATTTTCCAACGCTGCCAAGCGGCCATCCGGGACGGTTCATCGGCGAAGTTGGCGATGTGCGTTTCGCCTTCTTGACCCGATTCATTCCGGGAAGCACTAACGGAAGGCTCTTTTGACGGGTCGTCCCATCCGGCTTCAAGCCAGGTAGCGATTGTGCCTGGAGGTTCGGGAGCAGAAGTCAGCGCCGGACGCTGCACCTTCAGAACGAATCCGCTGGAGCTTGCGTCTTCATTCTGAAGCTCCGCGGCTTTGCTTTTCGTGGGGCCGGATTTAGAGGCGCCTCGTTTGACGGTGGGATGGTCCGGGAGATCGCCCAACCAGAGGCTCCAGAGTTGTTCGCGAATCTGGCGCTTGGCCGGATTGCGATGCTGGTTGAGGGCTTCCAGGTAGCGGAAGACACGAGTGAGCTTTTCCCTCGCGATGCGTAGTTTCTCTGGATTCATGACTCGCTGCCTCTATTCCCCTTGAGTGTAGGGGCTGGGCACGGCTGGTGAGATGTTCAGGATACCAGCGTTTCTCGATGGCCTGTCAATAGAACCCAGAGACTCGCAAAAAGTTGATGCAGGCGCCGCTAAACCGGGCGGCGGATGCCAAGCTTGCGCATGCGCGCTTGCAGCGTGGTGCGCTTCATCCCGAGGAGTACGGCGGCGCCCTTTGGGCCGGCGATGCGCCACTTAGTTTGCTTCAAGGCGCGTAGGATGTGCTGGCGCTCGGCTGCTTCGAGCGTGGAGATCGAGGAGCTGGATGAAGTCAAGGAGGTAATGGAAGTAAAGGACAAAGAAGGATCGGCACCTGCGGTGGTGGCGAGGGCTGCGGATTTCAATTCGGCGAAAGGGACACGGAGTTCTTTGCCGGGAGAAAGCAGAACGGCTCGTTCGATGAGGTTTTCCAGCTCGCGCACGTTCCCCGGCCAGGAGTAGTGGGCCAAGGAGTCCATGGCCTCGGTGGGAATGTATTCGACGCCTTTGTTGAGCTGGCGGCTGAATCTCTGCACGAAGTAGCGAACTAAGAGGGGGAGATCCTCGGCGCGCTCGCGGAGCGCGGGGATCTGAATGGGGAAAACGTTTAGGCGATAAAAGAGGTCACTGCGAAAGGCGCGCTCGGAAACGAGTCTCGTAAGGTCTTGATGAGTGGCGGCGACGACGCGAACGTCCACGCGCTGCGTGCGATTGCCGCCGAGCCGTTCGAATTCCTGCTCTTGAAGAACGCGGAGGAGTTTCGGCTGGAGTTCGAGAGGAAGGTCGCCGACTTCGTCGAGAAAGAGCGTGCCGCGGTCGGCCAGTTCGAAGCGGCCGATTTTCTGGTTGATGGCGCCGGTGAAGGCGCCGCGCTCATGGCCGAACAGTTCGGATTCGAGAAGACCGCTGGGAATAGCGGCGCAATTTACTTTGACGAAGGTGCGATCGCGGCGGGGGCTGAGATTGTGGATGGCGCGAGCAAAGAGCTCCTTGCCGGTGCCGGTTTCGCCGAGGAGCAGGACGGTCGTGCCGGCGGGAGCGGCGAGCTCCACCTGGGCGAGGGCGCGCTTGAGCGCGGGACTCTCGCCGACGATTTCCTCAAAATTGAATTCACTGCGGATTTCTTCCTCGAGGTAGAGCTTTTCTTCGGCAAGCTTGTTTTTCAGCGCCTCTATTTCCTTGAAGGCCAGAGCATTTTCCACAGCGATGGCGACCTGCGCGGCGACGGGCTGAAGCAGCTCGACGTCCTCCGGGCTGAAAGAATCCGGCCGCCGGCTCGCGAGATTGAGTGTGCCGAAGGTATGCCCATGATGCATCAGCGGGATGCAACACACGGCTTGCAAGCCTTCGGCGCGAAGGACGCGGATAATTTCCGTGTCGTAACGGTCGAGTTCGGAGCCGCGCGCGATCAAGGGCTGGCTGGTGGCGATCGCGCGGCCGGCGGGGGAAGTGTCGCGCGGAACCAACGTCTCCGGCTTGAAGATGTTCTGCTTGCCGGGAAAATCGAGGGCGTGAATCTTGAGCAAACCGGTTTGGGAATCGAGGAGCGCGAGGCTGGTGTAGTCATGGTGAATCACACGCTCGAGGGTGTTGACGATGCCGCGGAAAAGATCGGGTAGTTCGCGGCTGGTGATCAGGAGATTGTTGATTTCGAGAAGAACTTGGAGGCGGTCGCGCTGGCGCGCCAGTTGCGATTGATAAGCCTGGGAAGTCGCGAAATTGATGGCGTTATCAACGGCGACGGCGACCTGGCTGGCGACGCGCTCCATGAATTGCAGCTCGGTGTCCGTGATGCGCTGCGGGACGAGACGGCCGAAACCCATAGCGCCGAGGCGGTGCTGAGCGGTCGTCAGCGGAAGTATCGCGAGTGAGCGGACATTGTGTTCACGGAAGCGCTTCAGGAATTCAGGGAAGCGCGCTTCTTCATCAGTGTCGCTGACCACAAAGGGCTGCTGCGTTTGCCAGACCCAGCCCGAGGGGTTGCCCTCGACAGGAGACTCGCTGCCGGTGGGCTTTTCGCTGGGGATGCGCGTTTCAAGAACGTGGAGGCGCATGACGTTGCGTGAAGCATCGTGAAGAACGAGAGTGAGGAAATCGAAGTCTACAACGGAATGGAGGCGGCCGGCGAGGTCGTGAAAAAGTGCGGCGAGATCGCGCTGCTGGGCGATAGCCTCGCTGACTTCGAGCAAGGCTTCGAGCTGACGCCGGGAATGTTCAAGCGGGGAGGTGAACGCCACTTCCGGCGGGGAGATGACGGGATCCGCCATAACAGGCAGGATAACACCCGGGTCGGCGGGGGCTCAACCGCAAGCATGCCAACATCCGCCGGACCAACTGTACCCAGCGGAATGGACCCGGAGCCGTGAAGAAATACAGATAAAGCGGCAAGCGAGCGAGAG
>QHZC01000263.1 GCA_003224515.1 Acidobacteriota bacterium | reverse complement strand
TCAAATAACAATGGAAGTCCGCACGGCAATGCAACCCACGACTGCCGCGACTGCCGTCCGCGACGCAATGCACGAAGTTGATGCCAATTTACCAGTCGTGCAAATCATCACTCAAGAGGCGCAGACGGAAGGTACGCTGCAAAATGAAAAATCGCTGAGCACGCTATCCACAGTGTTCGGAATCCTGGCGCTTCTGCTGGCGTGTATTGGACTGTACGGGATCGCGGCCTATACAGTGGTGGCGCGCACGCGAGAAATTGGAATTCACATGGCGCTGGGGGCGCGACCTGACGACGTGTACCGTATGGTTATCGGGCAGGGAATGCGTTTGGCACTAACCGGCGTCATGGTTGGACTCGCGAGCGCATTTGTTGCATCCCGCGTTCTGACGAGCTTGCTTTTTGGGATTAGTGGGGCGGACTCGCTCCTCTATGCGGGAGTATCTCTGCTGATGGTTCTCGTTGCGCTGGCCGCCTGTTACCTCCCTGCGCGAAGAGCAGCACGTGTCGATCCCATGATCGCCCTGCGTTGCGAATAGAATGTTCAGTCTGGATGACAAACGATGGCGCGAATCTTAAAAGAACTGGTCAAGAGGTGCGACGGCAAGGCAAGCCTAACTCCGCGGCACGTAATTGTGGTTCGGGTTGCGTCCTTCGCGTTCAGGTTCGAGACGGTTGAGCGATTGCGAGAGCGTATTAAGTATTACGAGAAAAGACGCGCCCAAGCAGTCGAATTGCGGCTAAGACCTTGGCCGCAGACCTCGGAGAAGATTGGAGAGAACCCCGGGGATGGGACGTAGAGAGCTGGTTTGAACGCCTCCCGATGTATCTGCTAGAAGAACCCAAGCGTCAGAAGGTGCTCAAAGCTCTGTCCACAGCTTTAGCGCTGGCTAAAACCGGAAAGCTGTAACTATCCCAACAGCGACGCAGCACCGTAACTCCCGATAGACGCGACTTGAACGAAGCCCACACGATGAGCAGATATGTGATTTTTCAGGATCAATCGACCACCTGAGGCGGTAGTTTTTCACGAACTTTCACCCACCCGTTTTCACGAACTTTCACCCACATTTTCAGGATCATTCACCCACCCCCCGTTTGCATTTGAACGAGCAGGTATGCCAACCAGTACCTCCCGAAAGGAGGGCTTGGGATGGCATACCGGGAGGTGAGAATGATGGATATCGATCAGGTGATCCGCCGCTGGTTGGCGGGCGAGAAGATTCGGGCCATCGCGCGATTGACCGGTTCGGACCGGAACACGGTGCGGCGGATCGTGCGTTTAGCGGAGGAGGTAGGAATCCGGGCCGGGGCGCCGTGGCCGGATGAAGGCAAGCTACAAGCAGTACGGCAGCGCATGGGCCGACCCGGTGCGGTCGTGGTCACCCGCGAGGCCGAAGAGCTGCTGCAGCCGCGAACCGAGCAGATTCGAGCTTGGCTGGACAAAGACCATCTGCTGCTGACTAAAGTGCACGAACTGTTGGGACGCGAGGGACTGGTGGTCTCCTATAGCAGCTTATATCGATTTGCACGGAAGTGTTGTGCTTTCGGAAGTGCCTCCTCGATCAGCGTGCGGCGGGCCGAGAGCCTTCCGGGCGAAATGGGGGAAGCCGACTTCGGCCGGCTGGGCCCATTGCAGGAACTCGGCAGCCGCCAACCGCGTATGGTGCAGGGCTTCATCCTGACGCTCGGCTACAGCCGGCTCAACTGCGTGATCCCCGTGTTCAAGCAGGATCTGCCCACGGTCATCGATTGCTTCGAACGGGTCTGGGAGTTTTTTGGTGGTTGTCCCCACCGTATTGTCATCGACGGGATGAAAGCTTGTATCGATCAAGCCGATCCCTACACACCGCGGTTCAACCGTACCTTTTTGGAGTACGCCAACTACCGGGGCTTTCTGCCCGATCCGGCCCGGCCAGCACACCCCAAGGATAAACCTGTCGTTGAGAATAGCGTGCCGTACGTACGGCAGCGTTTTTTCAAAGGAGAGACGTTTATTGATCTCGACGATGTAGCGCGCCGCGCTCTGGTCTGGTGCCGCGAAGTCGCCGGCCGCCGCGTCCACGGAACCACGCGGCGAGTTCCCCTGGAGGTCTTCGAGGCGGAAGAGAAGCCCGCGCTGATTCCGCTGCAGGCCGAACGCTTCGATACTCCGACCTGGGGGCTATGCAAAGTACATCCGGATCATCATGTCCGCTTTGGTCAGGCGCTGTACTCGCTTCCCACGCGCTGGATCGGCTGCCAAGTCGACGTCCGCGGCGATCGGTCGATGGTGCGCATCTATGCGCACGGCGAGTTGATCAAGACGCATGAGCGGAAGCCACCCGGAGGCCGCTCGACCGATTACACCGATTACCCGGATGGCCGGGCTCCCTATGCCCTGCGCTGGCCCAACTACTACTGCAAGCGCGCTCGTGACCTCGGATCCGCTGTCGGCGATTTCACCGATAAACTTTTAAGCGGCGAGTTTCCCTGGAGCCGTCTGCGCCAGGCGCAGAAGCTGCTGGGCTTGGCCGAACGCTACGGCGCCGCTCGTCTGGACGCGGCTTGCCGGCGGGCCCTGGACTTCGAACTGCTGGACGTCTACCGCCTGCAGCGCATTCTGGAACAGGGACTGGAATCGCAAACGGAACCACAGCCCATCGTCGGACAGCAGTCGGTGCTGGAGTTGAAGTTTCTCCGCCCCGCCGATCACTTTGTTTCTGCCCAGGGAGGCCAGCATGCAGATCCAGCCTGAACTAAAGACGGTGTTGAAGCGTTTAAAACTCTCCGGCATCCTGGCCACCCTGCCCGACCGCTGGGCTTATGCGCGCCAGGAAAAACTCGACTACCCGCAGTTTTTGGAACTGGTCCTCTCCGACGAAGTCGAGCGCCGCGAGCACAAACACCTTGCGAACCGGTTGCAGGATGCCGGCTTCGAGGAAGAATGCACCATGGAGCGTTTCGATTGGTCGGCCAAAATTCGCATCGACAAGACGCGCTTAAACGAGCTGTTCGGCCTACACTTCATCGAGCGTCATGAAAATGTCGCCTTTTGCGGTCCGGTGGGCGTGGGCAAATCCTATTTGGCCCAGGCTCTCGGTCATGCCGCTTGCCGCGCCGGCTATCGCGTGCTGTTCTGCCGGGCCGATGGACTCTTGAAAACTCTGGCCCGCTCTCGCGCCGACAACTCCTTTGACCGTGAGCTGCGCAGCTTTATCAGTCCCGATCTACTGGTTGTGGATGATTTCGCTCTGAAGAAACTATCTAGCCAGGCCACCTCCGACTTCTATGATCTGTTGATCGAACGGCACACTCGCAGCTCGACGATCCTTACGTCCAACAGAGGGGTTGAAGAATGGATGACAGCCTTTGATGAACCCATGCTGGGCCAGAGCGCTCTGGATCGCTTCTGCCACCGCGCCCACCAGTTCGTCATCGAGGGCGAGTCCTACCGCAAACGAACCGCGCCGGGATCGGCACCTGCAGCTGCGCCGAAAACCAGCCGGAAAGCCACGACCTGAACTATGGGAGACCTCGAGAAAATGCAGCCACGGCCATGGGAACGAGTTTTTTTTCGAGCTTCGGGCAGGAAATGGACCTGTGCTCGGAAACTCAGGCCAACGGCCGGTAG
>QHZC01000260.1 GCA_003224515.1 Acidobacteriota bacterium | reverse complement strand
GATCAAGCTGCATGCTCGAAACTCCCAAGTCGGCCAAGACCCCGTCCACCGGCGGAATCCCCAACTCTTGTGCGACCTCCGCAATCCTCGAGAACGGCGACTGCACCAGTCTCACCGTCTCGCCGAAGCTCCTCAGCCGCTCCCGTGCCAGTTCCAGCGCCTGTGCGTCCCGGTCCAGGCTGATCAACCTGCCTGAGGTCAATCTTTCCGCGATGGCCGCCGAGTGCCCGCCCGCTCCCAGCGTGGCGTCGATGTACGTTCCGTGCGGCTTTATGCCCAGCCATTCGAGCACCTCTTCTAACAGCACCGGCGTGTGCGGCGCAGCCAATCTTGCAAAACCTTAAATTCCCAGATCTTCCAAAGCCTTGTCGTCTTCTTCCGTGTACGGCGAGTTCTTCAGGTCGTCGAGCACGCGGGTGTGGTTCATTACCTCGAGGTAATCGAGGTTGCCGAACACGTCCACTTCGCCCTTCATCTGCGCTGATTCGCGCAGCATAGCAGGCACCAGCACTCTTCCCTGTCCATCCAACTCCACCGTCTGCCCGTAATAGCTCGTTCTCATTAAAAACTTTCTCTTCGCCCGGTTCTGGCTCGATACCCCTGCCAGCTTGTCCTCAATTCCCGACCAAACCTTCATCGGATAAATACGCGCCGATTCGCCCGTAGTGCTGGTGATGTAAAACTGGTTGCCGTATTCCTTCAGGGCCTCCAAAAACACCGCGGGTATCTTCAACCGACCCTTCTCGTCCACCTTCGCCGGACAGTTGCCCCGCAGCTTCATGCGCCCCGCTCAACGCCACCCCGGTTTTACCCGGATCGGACACAAATGTGTGGTCTACAATGGCCAAAATGCCCACTTTCACCACAGATCTGGGAATCTGTCTATTTTGCCCCAAGCCCCGCTACTGTTTTCTACTGTTACCCACTTCCAACCACTTTTGACCACATGATAGGCTGCTTTCCGCCCATGTCAAGGGGAAACATGCTTTTTTTCAAAAATAGTTGTGAAGATATGGCCAAGAGGAACTACACCATTCATGCCGCGACTTGTTGTGGTTTTCGTCTGCGGCTACAACAATGCTTGGTGGTGGGGTTTTAGCATTCGCGGATTAGAACTTCAGGTCATGCCAAGACCCCAACGATGAACTGGGGCCTGCGCGCCACTAGCTGCGTCCGTCGCATCTCGTTCTGCAAAAACGCAAGCTGACTCAGCGATAAGCCGACTGAGCACAGTAGCCGCTTCCTCTTTTCGAATGGGCATATTCAGCCCGAACTTCGAGTGGCAATGTTCCTGGAGCAGATGCTGCAACGATCCGCCCATCTCCAGTCGCGCCTTGGGACCGAAAACCCCGGTGCGACCTCCGGCGAACCGGTAGTTGATGTTGAATTACAGGTGTGCCTATCCTTTTTGATGCTCCCACAGTTCAATGATGAGGCAACGTCGGTACCGTCCCCAAAAAGTGTCTGGCGCTCGATTCCCATCCGCATGCAACCTGCAATTCGTTCCGTAGTGGACGCACCACTTCTGCATTCCCTTCAACTTAATTCCATGTTATACTTTGCCTGTTGCGGTGACATGTGACTCCAAAAGGAGCCTTGATTATGGATTGGGTTACTCCTCAGCACGAAGAAATCGACCTCAATTGCGAAGTTAGCTCGTACGCCAACGCCGAGCTCTAAACCGAGCTGGAATGCGCGTTAGAGTCCTCGGCTCCGCAGCCGGGGGCGGTTTTCCCCAATGGAACTGCGGCTGTCCAAACTGCATCGGCCTCCGCAGCGGCGCCGTTAAGGCCCGTCCGCGCACACAGGCGCAGGTCGCTGTTAGCTCTGATCCGTCCCAGCAAATCAACGGGACTCCCGAGTTGTCCGTCAGGTCTTCGACGCTCGGCTCACCCGTCTCAACCATCCTGCTCACCAGTGCCGACGTCGATTGCGTGATGGGCCTGCTTCACCTTCGCGAGTTTCACCCGCTGCATATCCATTCGACTCTATCGGTGCGACGTATCCTCACGGAAGAAAACAGCCTCTTCCGTGTCCTGACGCGCTCGAACCCGCCCGTGCGTTGGGACACGCTGCCGCTCGATCGTCTCATTCCTCTCGTTCCGCCCTCTTCCCCCAGCGCAAGAGACGGCTTCTTCTGCAAAGCCGTGCCTCTTCTCGGTGGCTTCCCAGACTACGTGAGCGATTTACTAAAAGGCAGCTTTCCTCCCGAAGAGGCCGTCATCGGCCTCCAACTCGTCCACAAAGAAAAGAGATTTTTCTACGCTCCGAGCATTTCCGGGCTCGGAGAAGGTTGGCAACGGTCCGTGGACGAATGCGATCTCGCTCTGCTCGATGGCACGTTCTGGAGAGATGATGAGCTCATCCAAGCCAAGCGCAGCCGCAGAACGGCACGCGATATGGGACATCTTCCTCTCTGGGGCGAGCGCGGCATGCTGAAGCGGCCGTTTCGTCTGGGAAAAACCAAGCGCGTCATCATCCACATCAACAATACGAACCCGGTATTGAACGAAGAGAGCCCCGAGCATCGCGCTGTACGTGAAGCCGGCTGGGAAATCGCCTATGATGGGATGGAGTTCAACCTGTGACTTCGTCTCTACACGCATCGGCAGAAATGCCGCTGCTCACGGAAGCCGAGTTCCTCGCCGGCTTTTATGCGATCGGCGAAGAGCGCTACCATCACAAGCATCCATTTCACTTGCTCATGCACGAAGGCAAGCTGACGCGCTGCCAGCTTCAAGCGTGGGCTCTGAATCGCTACTATTACCAGAGCCGCATCCCGATTAAAGATGCCGCCATCCTCGCGCGCAGTGAAGATCCCGTCTTCCGCCTCGCTTGGCGTAAGCGCATCCTCGATCACGACGGCGACGGAACTGGGCCTGGCGGTATCGAAAAATGGCTGTGCCTCGTCGAAGCCACGGGCCTTCCACGTGATCTCGCTCTTCGTAGCGCCGGCATCCTACCGGCAACGCGTTACGCCGTTCAAGCCTACGTCGAATTTGTCTCGACTCGATCTCATCTCGAAGCCGTCGCTTCTTCCCTCACCGAGCTTTTCTCAAAGAAGCTGATTACCCTTCGCATGGACCGCTTGCGCCAGCACTATCCCTGGCTGTCCAGCGGTCTCGACTATTTCACTGGCCGTCTGAGGCAAGCTCCAGAAGACTCCGAATTCGCCCTTGCGTGGGTCGTGAAACACGCGCACACGCGCACAGAACAGGATTTGGCGCACGCCGCGTTGCGTGCCAAGTGCGACATTCTCTGGGCTCAGCTTGACGCGCTCTATTTTGCTTATGTCAATCCCGGCTGGCCGCCCCCGGGGGCCTTCCAGCCGGCAAAGGAATCGTGAAGAACTTACGATGCCGCCTGAACTGAACAGCCGCCCGCACCTGGCTCCAGGATGCCGCCTTGGGGAAAGCAACCAGCAGCGCATGCTGCTCATGCCGGTACGTGCCCTGCGCCTGAACGGCCCCAGCCTCGAAATCGTCGAGCGCTGCGACGGCCATCACACCGTCCAGCAGATCATTTTGGATTTGCAGAAGATCTATTCCAAAGCCGGGCCGCAAAAGGTCGAGCAGGACATCCTTGGCTATCTTGCTCTTTTGCAAAAGGAACGTGCTCTGGATTTCGAGCTGTAGCGCTGGCATCCTTGAGGCATCTTTTCGTTTTTGCGGCGGTCCCGACCGGATCGGGATGACATTTCTTCTGACCATGACACCCACCATTCCCAACCCGCTGGCTCTGATAGCGGAACTAACCCACCGCTGTCCGCTGCATTGCGTCTATTGCTCAAACCCTCTGGAATTGCAGTCGCGCACGAATGAGCTCTCCACCGAGGTCTGGTCCCGCGTCTTCAAGGAAGCCGCCGAAGCCGGTGTCCTTCAGGCCAATTTCACCGGCGGTGAACCTCTCGCGCGCCTCGACATTGTCGATCTTGTCCGGGCTGCGCGCTCCGCCGGCCTGTACATCAATCTCATCACCTCAGGCCTGCCCTTGGATGAAACCAAACTCGCGGCACTGGTGGAAGCCGGCCTCGATCACATTCAACTGAGTTTCCAGGGCGCGCGTGAAGAAACCGCCAACGAAATCTCCGGCACAAAGTCCCATGCGCAAAAGCTTCGCGTTCTTGAATGGCTGAGGCGGCATCGCGTGGCCGTTACTCTCAACTTTGTCATCCACCGACGCAACATCGATCAACTCGAAGAAATGCTCGCTCTCACGGAATCTTCGTGCGCGACGCGCATCGAATTTGCCAACGTCCAGTATTACGGCTGGGCCTTTGCTAATCGCGAAAATCTGCTGCCAACACGCACGCAACTGAACCACTCCGTTGAGCTTCTGAAACGCGAGCAGGAGAGATTACGGGGCAAAATCCGCATCGAATTTGTCGTCCCGGATTATTACGCCAAGTACCCCAAGCCCTGCATGGGCGGCTGGGGCCGCAAGTTGATGCTCATCACGCCGAGCGGTGACGCGCTTCCTTGCCACGCCGCGCAAGTTATTCCTGGCCTCTCCTTCCAAAACGTGAAAGACCGGAGCCTGCGCGAAATCTGGGAGCAGTCCGCTGCATTTCAGAAATTCCGCGGCGAAGACTGGATGCAGCAACCTTGCAAGACCTGCGACCGCCGCGAGCAGGATTTCGGCGGCTGTCGCTGCCAGGCATTGCTCCTCGCAGGAGATGCCGCTGCTACTGATCCAGTCTGCTCGCTCGCACCGCTGCGCCCCAAAGTCGATGGCATCCTCGCAGCAATAAATACCGCGCCATCCGCGCAGAATTTCGTCCAGCCCTCCTGGCTCTATCGCCCGAATCCTGCTTGAGCTGACATTCTGTCGATCGACAATCTTTGTAGGGGCGCAGCTTTATCCTGAGCGCGGGCGAAGGAATGCTTTGCCCCATCTAGCAGCCACAAGGAAAGCCTGGAAGCTTCTCAGTCGTTTGCAGGCACCGCAGTAGTTTCTCCCGGTGTCTGCGGCAGTCTCATGACCACACGAAACAAAAAGAATAGACTCCCCACTAGCACCAGCGATCCAAACACCGCCAGCGTATAAGGCGCGCCAATCCGCTTCGCCACTCCGCCGGCGATCAGTGAGCCAATCGGCTGCACGCCCATGAACATTGTGGCGTACACCGATGTCGCAGCGAAACCCACTACGAAGAGCACTACAGTACACAACCAGAAAATCATTGTCTGCGAAAAGATAATTAGACACACCGCGCACGAAGCAGAAGTTGCCGCAATCCATCGAGCAAGACCCCGGTAGTGCGTCCGCGCCGCAAATTGCAACGCGCCAAGCACTGCACCCACTCCCGCCGCACTCATCAGCAATCCTAGCGTGCGCGCGCCGCCCTTCAGGATGTCATTCGCGTAAATCGGCAGGAACACGGCATATTGCAAACCAAAGAGGCTTAACACGCTGAGTAACAAGAGGGCCGATCGCACCGGCAGATCGCTCATCGCAAACCGAAAACCCTGTACAAAACTTCTCAGCGGCGAATCCTTGCTAGGTTTTATTTCCATCCGCTTGATCCGCATCAGCAGCAGCGCCACAATCACTGCCACAAAACTCAGACCATTCAGAAAGAAACACCAGCCTTCTCCAACCCAGGCAATCGCAAATCCCGCAATTGCCGGACCAACCACGCGCGCGCCGTTGAAAATCGAGGAATTCAGTGCAATCGCGTTCGGAAGATCTTCTTTCCCCACCATCTGCACAAAAAACGCCTGACGGATCGGCACGTCAAACGCGTTCACGATGCCCACAAGGAATGCGATGACGATAACTTCCCACTCGTGAATCACATTCGTCAGTGTCAACGCCGCCAGCGCGAACGCAAGAATCATGGAGCACGCCTGCGTGGCAATCACGCCGCGCTGCCGGTCGTAGTGATCCCCGACGTAGCCGCCAACCGAGGAAAGAAACAGCATCGGCACCTGGCTCGCGAATCCAAATACCCCGAGCAGCGCCGCAGAACCCGTCAGCTTGTACACCAACCAAAGCTGCGCGGTAGTCTGCATCCACGTGCCAATCAGCGAAATGAGTTGTCCCGCGATGAACAGCTGAAAGTTGCGGTGCTGCATGGCGCGAAAGCGCGTGGACACGGCCGGGTTGACCGCTGCGCGGTCACTTTTCAAATTATTCTTCCTCCACTCGTTGGATACTCAGCCTGAACTAATCACGATGCCGTGAGAGGAGATGAGTTGTCAATGCAGTCGAAGGGAGAACACAATCCAGATTGGCCTTGGAAATGTGGCGCTATTCGTTCGGCGGTTCCGGGGCCCCGCCCACATGCATGTGGCTCAAGTCGCGCAGCATCGCCTTATCTTCTTCGCTCATACCCCGCGTGAAATTCAGGTCATTCAAATGCTGGTTTCGCGCCGACTCTGGCATATTCTTCAGCACGCCCAGCCGCTGTTGAATTGCCCGCTGCCGATCCGGAGAAAGTTGCCTCCACTTCGGAACGACCTCGTTCCGAAGGTGAGATTTCTGTTCCGGCGTCAATTGGTCCAAAACACGTTGACGGTCCCTTAGCTCCTGCCTCTGAGCTGGGCTCAGCTTTTCAAAGGTCTTATCGTACTGCAGGATTTTCTGTTGCTCTTGCCGATTTAAATTGTCGAATCTTTTTGCCGGCGGGGGAGTGTACGCCGACGGTGGCCGGTTCGGATTATTGCTCGGCCGCGAATGTTCATTTGGTCGATTTAGACTATTGTTCGACCGCGAATTGGCATCCGGCGGATTTGGATTTCGCCCCGAAGGCCGGCGCGAATTATCGTTCTGGCGCCTCTCCACTTGGGCCCTCCGCGCTCCTTGTTGCTGTTGCCTGCGCTCTTGCCTCTGTTCCTGCCGGCGCCCCTGCCTCGGCTGTTGTTTCTCTTGCTTGGGCGGCTTGTCGGCCGCGCGGTTCTGCGCCCAATTCAAGCGTTCCCTCTGCGCAAAAGACGGCACTGCCAATGCTGCGCCAATCCCCAGCGCCACCAAGCTACCCGCGAATTGGATTCTCAGTCTCATTTCCCTTACATCTGCTGATTCTGGTTGGA
>QHZC01000256.1 GCA_003224515.1 Acidobacteriota bacterium | reverse complement strand
GAATCCTAAATTCGTATTTCGATTACTATCACCGTTCGAGAACACATCTTTCGTTGGGGAAGGATTCACCGGAGCCACGAGCGATTCAGCCGCCAGCAGTGGGGTCCGTCGTGGCGGTGCCGCAGGGCGGCGGACTGCACCACGGCTACGAACGGCGGGCTGCCTGAAAGAGCTATATATATATAGAATCTAACCTGGCTGCGTACTGCTCGTCCTTGCCGTTTGAAATTACTTGTCGGAACAGTGCTCGCGAACAGGTGCGCATCGGCGGATTTGTTTCACCAGATTGAAGCGGGGCCCGCAAACCGGTTGCGGTTTCTTTGGAGCAACTTCCGCCATGGGCTGCACAGAATTTTCGGGAGGCACAGTACACGGTCCTGAGAATTTCCAAGGTTGCGGCAAAGCGACGTTTCCCGGACTTAGATATTTAGACCCGCGGCTGTTCCGGATCATGTGGGCGACCATTCCGGATCGAAATAGGGGCTGTAATCGCAGGTTGGCAAGGGCTCAGGGACAAGGAGCGGAAAATCTGGTTTCTGCTGTTTGATGGCCTCCTTCACACGTTTCAGAAGTTGGCCCTTCTTACGAAGAAAGACCAAATCCTTGGCGTCCGGATTCCGGGCGTCGATCACGATCCGATCTCCCGGCTCAACGGCCTTATTGGCTAAAATCGACGCCAAGGGAGCCACAACTTTACGCTCAAGCAATCTCTTCAGTTCTCTAGCTCCATAGACTTCAGATGTTCCGTTCTGCAACAACCAGTCCTTTGCCGCCGATGTGCATCGGATCGTGACAATGTGCTGAGCATTAAACAAACGTTCCTGAATGGATTTCAGTTCCAGCGCCAGAATCTGACGCATCGATGCCGAACTGAGGCTATGAAACGAAATGATCTTGTCTATTCTGTTCACCAGTTCCGGCCGAAAGAATTTAGCGACAGCGCCCTTTGAAACTTTCCAAATTTCATCATCTAAGGCTTTCCGGTCTTCATGCTCGGAGTGGAAACCGATATTCGAGTTGTGGATCAGGGCAGACGTTTCTCGAGATGAGAGGTTGCTGGTCAAAATAATAATGGTCTTGGTGAAGTCGGTTTCGCCGTCACTCAGGTTCAAATGTCCCGAATCCAGAAGCCCCAAGAGTATGTTAGTAAATTCTGGATGTGCCTTCTCCACCTCATCGAATAAAACGACGTTGACCTTACAATCCGTGGTCTGATACCGATCGATTTTTGCTTGCTGAAGTCGAGGACCGTCCGAATAACCGACGTACGATTTTGGGGACCCTATCAAGTTCAAAAGCGTATGGCGCTCTCTGAATTCAGCGCAATCAATTCGAGTCAATCCGGTCAAGCCCAATGCTTTTGCAAGCGTCTTTGCTAACTCTGTTTTGCCTACGCCTGTGGGGCCAAGAAAGAGCACAGTCAGAAGTGGGCGATGTGGATCGGAAATCCCGGCTAGAACGATCTCATGGGCTCGAACCAATGAATCAACGGCACGCTTTTGTCCGATCACATTTTCTTCGAGCGCAGCCTGTAACGCTGCTGCCTTTTCTGACCGCGATGTATCTAGTTTGATGGCCGACATAAAGATTCTTTTCAATCTCTAATATCGCTTTACCCGCTCGTCCTGAGCCATGACATCAGCAAAATCTGCATCGGACTTCGGCTGCCAGCGCTCATATATTTCTACGTCTACCAACTGCTCGCACCAATCCTCAATTTTTCCTTCAATCCTGGCTCGAATTCTTGCTCCAGGACAAATGTCCTCAATTCCATCTGTGACAATGTTGCAGGCTAGAAATCGAAGGCCATCCTTACGATGCCGCCGTGATCCCGGATGCCGGGCTATGCCGAATCCGTGTGCTGCGTCCCAGAAAACACACACAAAATCCTGACTATCTGAACTCATTTTTACTCCAAACAAAATTCACACTGAGGATTCACGTATTGACGTTTCGTGTGCCATCTCAAATGCGCAGCCACTCTTCCACCTTTGCTGCAGCCTTTTGGTGTGGCTGGGTACACATGGCGCAGTCGCCGCTTATCAACTTCAATTTGGGGGCAAAATTCGCAGACTTTGCTAACATGGCCTCGGTTTAGATGCCACCGAACATGATCTTCAAACGTGGATCGCTCGATGTTTCGTTGCTCATGATTTTTCTTCCTCGTCCTGATGCAAATCCCAAAGATTACGTCCCGTAAGCTGGAGAAAACTCTACCGCCCGTGGCAAACCAGGACGAAGTTATCCGATTTGACGTTGATGACGCCGAAGTGCCGGATGAACTGGTACATGCAATTCCGGCTCCTGAAAAGATCGACCTGGATTTGGATGTCGAGCGCCTGATCTTGGCGCGTAGGATTCATCATCACCTGACGTTCTATGCCGGGCTCCATCGCACAGGCCGCGTGCTTTGGGTTAAAGATGCAAGGCTTGCCAAAGTGTTCGAATCTGAAAGTGACGTGCTCACCGAAGTTTTTCAATTCGGTGGGGCAGATGAAGACGCGGCCGTACTGAAAGAGGTGTTTGTGAATTTAAATTTGCAGATGCTACCGGCTCCGCCGTTACCGTCCGTTTTGAGGAGGACTATGCGGGCGTTGGGGCCGCTGAAGACAGCCCTAAGCCCTAACCAATACCAAGGGTAGGAGCACCCTCGGCAGCGTCGATGAGCTGCTCCAGACTCGGATCGTCATGACTGTCAGGCGAGCCTGGCGAAAGCTCTTCTTTGGAAGCACCAGTTGCTCCTCTGCATGAAACAGCCGGTAATCATTTGGTGCTCGCTGTCTCTTGATCCATTGACGCGATCTCCGCTGTTTACGGTAGCCTTAGTGCCAGCGGTTGAATATGTCGCAATTATAGTAACACCGACCATCACGAGTGTTGCGGAGCACCAGAGTGAACGTCAGCGCATTCCCCGCATTCCCTTCAAAGCAACGTCTGTTGTAAGAGAAGCTGGTTCTTAACAAATCGTCGTCGCGCAAACCACCGAACTGAGCCGTCTCGGATGTTTTGTCCAGACAGCAACGCCATATCCGAAAGGTACGAGAGTGCACATCGAAGTGGCCGAGGCCGGAACCAGATTCGTAGCGTCCGGTGCCGTCGCGTACGTTACCGTTGAGGGTATGGGCGTTGTCTTCAGCCTAGTTGAACCGGATAATCAGGCGATTCTTGAAAACTGGTTGTCGCGGACACCCAAACGACCTGACCGGTACAGTTTCACCGCGAAGGCTGCAATAAAAGATCTCAGTTCGCAGATCGAACAAGTTTTGATGACCCGCGATCTGAGTGAGGGCGGCACCCGCTAGAACGCCAACTAGACATCTGAGTAAGAGTGTCAAGTTGTTTTGTCACATTTTTTTTCGACCTCCCACTGAATATCCACACGGAGTTCACAGGGTTTCCCCTGTAGCGACGATGGCACTCAGGGGAGAGCCACGCCTGGCGAGCGAGGCCAGGTATTTGCTCTCATCATAGGCCACCCCATCTTTCCAACAACGGAATACCACGCGAATCCATTTAAAAGCCAACGCTCGTACGGCGGCGTGGTGTCCTTTGCCTCTGCTGCGTAGTTGTTGGTAGTAGCTTCGTGCCCACACCGAGTACGCGATGGAGTGACCCGCCCATTCGTGAAAACTTTGTCGCAGAAACTTCGGGCAGGCCACGCGGAAATGCACCCACTGCTTCTGTCGTCGAGCAAGCGGCACTGGAGGGTGTGCCGCTCGCTGATGTTGAGAAGAGAATGATGTACTTTACGGAGAGCGATGCCGCCTCGTGCGATAGCCCTATCGAGTTGAATGACGAATTTTAGGCACAATGCGAAACAAAAGAATATGAAACGAAGATTTCACGACTACTTCATCATGCTTACAGACGGTTGAAGGAAGAAAATCCCGAACGTGTGCGAAATTGGGACCAAGCCATCCGACACTTCGTAAAGGCGATCACTACCTTCTCGTCATGGTGGACCAATCCAGCGAATCCGGCCTCGATTGGTGGATGCCGATTCTTTGGGGGATTCGGATCAGTATTCTGATCTTCATCCTCATCGTTGTGAAGAGTGCCCTTGACCAGAGGGGCTTAATTCCTAGCTGGGTGTTTGGTTGGATTTCCGATGACCCTCAAATCCGGGAATTTGAGTTTTCTTTAATATTTTTTGGATGCTTCGGACTTTGGCTTATCGTAAAACTTGCGAAGTTGGGAGCCTTGGGAGACGTCACCAAAACCATGTTTGACGGCATACTCTCGACCTTCTCCTTTCTAAGCCCCAAGGGGCATTCCAGCAAATAGGTCCTGATTCCGATAACCACATTTTAGCCCACATTATTCGTGAAAACTGACTTCGCGATCGATTTTTCGTTGTTCTTCTTCACTTCAAGACGGCAGTTGACAAGGGTGAGAATTTTGTTGAATCGCGAGTTGATTCGAAAGCGCTTAGGCGGACAGAAGACAAGAAACTGAGACACCTCAAGTAGCAGTCAACAAGTAAAAAGTTCCTAGCGCAGGTTAAGGGCGAAGCTACCCGCTGCGCGCGCCTAAGTGCAAGGCGAGGCGATGGAAGCTGTCCAGATAAGGAAACGATCGTGGCAAGTGCAGCAGGATCCGACGTACTGAAGTCACCACCCGAGCTCCGATTTTCAGAAAACGCTGTCGCAAGATGGAGACCTGCGCCCGGGCGGAAGCGGTGCCGGCCAAACCTAAGCGCATCTCTTGCATCAACAGGTAGGCTGCTGCAGTCATCAGCACGCGGAACTGATTGGCCCAGAAGTTCGTGCAACTGGTACGTCCAATCTCCATGCCATAGTGCAGTTCCTTGATTCGATTCTCGAGGTCACCTCGTTGACAGTAGACCTTCTCGTACAGCCACCGCGGAGTCTGCTTCATGTTGGTCACCACAAAGCGCGGATTGTCCTTGGGTTTCTTGCCCTCCGCCCGCACCACCTCGGCTTTATAAATGACGCGACGTTTCCACGGCCAGGTCTTGCGCGTTCGGTACTGACACGCGCCGTAAACATGCGCGGTTTGCTGCGAGCTCTCCGAAGCACGACGGGCCCGTTGCATGGCCGACTCCGCTTTGCGCTCCAACACCGCATTGCACGCGAAATTCACGAGGTATTCCACTTTCGGTTCGCAGTCCAAAAAATCCAGAACTTCCGGCGCCGCGAAGCCACCATCCAAGCGCACCCGTATCTTGGCCTTCGGAAAGGCTTCCCTCAGCCGCTCGATCAGACGGCGCAGGAGGCCCACGGCTCCTGCCGAGCCGGGGGCGTTCCCCGGACGCAACACCGCGGTGACCAGATACTGCTCCGCCTCTTGGTTGAAGGTCAGAAATCCGACCACGGGCAGGTAGCAGTAGGTGTCGTAATGCCAATTGAAAAACGTCAACTGTTGCGCGCCATGTGTGGGATCGTCCGTAGGATCCAGGTCGATGCTGATCAGACGGGCGCGACCCTTCAGTCGTTTACGATGTCGCTCGATCACCGTGTCGGCGAAAGCTTCGCCCATACGAAACAACTCTTTACGACCCACACTATTTTCAAAACGCGAGAGGGTCGGCTGCGAGGCCAAATCTTCTCCTTCCACGGGATCACGACCGACCAATAGTTTGTGAATCGGGTCGGAAGCCAGGCGCGCCGCATCGTTGGCGTCTTCGTAGCCGCAGGCGATGGCCATGATCCGCTGTGTGAGCAGCTCCTCTAATTCGTGACGGACCTTACCCTCTTGCCGGTCGTCTTTCAGACAAGCCGCCAACGCAGCCGTTAGACCTAACCCTCGGTCCGCGGCTTTGAGTAACACCGCACCCCCATCGGAACTGCCTTGCGATTGATCGAACTGGGCGACTACCGGCTGCTTAAAAATTCCTGGGAAGAGAACACACTGTGTTGTGGTATGTTCGTTCATCGAAAGCCTCTGGATTGGTCTCAAAACCGCGTAGACAACGGCTTTGTACCATGAAAGAGGCTTTTCGTGTCTCAAAAACATGAATTATTCAGGTTAGAAGTAGAATGCCGCTCAAATGACGGCTATTGAGCCCAAAACTGAGACCGTATTGAGAAGCATAGGGCTATTTCTTTTGTACGGATTCATTCTCTGGCGTACTTTCAAAGACAATCGGGGAAAC
>QHZC01000255.1:18338-22804 GCA_003224515.1 Acidobacteriota bacterium | reverse complement strand
CGCTTCAAAACCTGACCTTCAACTCCGCTAACAACTTTAGAATCAGTCTCCCGATCAAACCAAATTCTGACCTTGTCTCATCTTTGTCTCGCTCTCACAAAAAAACTATTCGGCGTTCAACTTTCGTGAATAATGCAGGTTAGAGATGTTCGAAGACGGCCTGGACGCCCCAAAAGCAGCCTCCGGCAAGAACGGCGGTTTGCTAGCGCTTAGCGGTGGCCAACGGCGCATCGGTTGCCGGCGCAGGGAAGGGGATCTTTGGAGTTTCCGGAGGCCGCGTGCCGAGGGCCCGCACGGCGGTCCAAGCAACCATTCCGACTATCACAACCATGGCTATAGCCCGACCAATATAGGGACTCGGCATGACCGGTCTTCCTGTCTTAGTCTACTCTTCCTTGAATGAATTGGATGCGGATCGATGAGTGCCGGAGGGAAAAGATTTCCTGCGATCCGAAACATCCCAGCGGGTTCGCCGACGCCTCCTTGGGAAGTGACGGCAAATTGAACCGAGCGTCCGCCTGGGGCATCATAGTGAGCGAAATGAGACTCATTTCTTCTGAAAGGCTACCGCCATGCGGGTACGAAACATTCTTGCCCTAGCTTTCACGTTTTTTCTTCCTTCTCTGGCGCAGACGCAAGTCACGCACGGCCAGAAGCCGAAGCTGCCGGCCCCATTCGCGACGAAATCAGCAGGCAATGGACCGGACAAGCTGACACCTCCAGCGGGGTTTTTGCCCACCGTGCCCCAGGGTTTTCGCGTGAATCTATTTGCCACGAATTTCAAGCGTCCACGATGGCTGACGGTGGCGCCGAATGGAGATATTTTTCTGGCCGATATGGGGGCGGGGGAAATCGTCGTGATGCGCGATCCCAAGCATACCGGCGGAGCGCAAGCGCGAGAAGTTTTTGTGAAAGGCATGAAGCGGCCGTTCGGCATCGCGTTCCACGAAAACTACGTTTACGTCGGGAACACGAACGAGGTGGTGCGTTTTCCATACGATCCCAAGACCTCCAAGCGGCTAGGTGAAGCAGAGCACCTGCTGGATTTACCAACGGGTGGACATGATACGCGGTCGCTGGCGTTTTCGGCAGACGGGAAGCGCCTCTTCATTGCCGTTGGCTCCAGCTCGAACATCGACACAGGAGAGGATCCGCGCCGCGCGGCAGTGACCATCTGTGATCCTGACGGCAAGAATGCGCGGCTGTACGCCACGGGGCTGAGGAATCCGGTGGGGCTGGCGCTAGAACCGGTGACCGGAGAGGTGTGGACGACCGTCAATGAACGTGACGAGATGGGGGACGATCTTCCTCCCGATTACTTCACGTCGCTGAAAGAGGGAGGATTCTACGGCTGGCCGTACAGCTACATCGGGGATAACGTCGATCCGCGCGTGAAGCCGCAGAAACCTGACCTCGTCGCGCGCGCGATCATTCCGGACGTATTGCTTGGGGCGCATGTAGCGCCGCTGCAGTTCGCCTTTTATACGGGGAAGCAGTTTCCGGAGAGTTACCGCGGTGGTGCGTTCCTAGCCGAACACGGCTCGTGGAACAGGGCGAAGCGCGCGGGATACCAGCTCGCATTTGTGGCGTTTAAGGATGGCAAGCCTTCGGCTGATCCCGTGCCGTTTATGACGGGGCTGGTCCCAGATCCCGGCGCATCGGATGTGCTCGGACGGCCAGTGGGCGTGGCAGTTGCGCCGGACGGTTCACTGCTGGTGTCGGACGATGGGGCAGGCGTGATTTATAGGATTTCTGTCGCGAGGTGAGCAGAGCAAGACCGCTACTTCACAGTCAGCGTGAGCTGAATGGACTGCAATTGGAGCGGCTTCCCCGAGGAAGGCATAGCGCTCATGTTGACGGCGATTGCTGTCTCGCCGGCCTGCAGCGGAGCGCCACTCGGCGTGACGCGCCGTCAATCAGAATTATCAAATGGGGTATGGGTACGCAGTAGCCTGCGAGAGAGTGAGATTTTTATGGTTGAGCGAGGGTCAAGCGGGCGTCCAGTTGGGATGGCTGGTGAAGAGGCCTTGCGTAAACCCAATCTGGTAGCAAAGGAAAAGTCCGAAGCCCAGGCTGAGCAGACCGGATGCCGTCACGAGTCCGCGATTCAGCCACGCAAATTTGTAACCGGCGAAGGAGAACGGCAGGGCCAGTGCGGCGGTGATCAGCATCATTCCCGCGATGGTTCCAGTGCCAAAAATCAGCAGGTAAAGAACCGCCCATTTCGCATCGTGAATCGTGCCCAACACCAGCAGAGCCACAGCGGCGGAACCTGCCAAGCCATGCACGATGCCGACGAGCAAAGGGCGCAAAACATGAAAGAGTCCCAGCCGTTCGAACGGTCCGCCCTGAGTCTTCACTTCGCCCTGGGTAAACCAGCGCGGCGACTTAAGGCCTTTGCCATGATGATCCTCGGCCGGTGCATGCGAATGCCAATGAAAATGCACTCGCGTGCCGTGTTCCTGAACGTGGGCATGTTCCCCGGCCACTCGCGGATGTGCAGGAGAGAATCTTTCGCTGATCCATTTCATCGCGCCGGTGAGGTTGAGCACGCCGAGCAGAATCAGCATCAGACCAACGGAAAATTCCATGGTAAGGCCGATACGGACAGGAATTGCCAAGCCAAATAAAATAATGGCCGCCCCGACGGCGACGATGGTTAGCGTGTGACCGCAGCCCCAGAGGATGCCGACGAGGCCCGCTTTGGCAATCGAGCGCTCGCGGCTGACGATCGTGGACACGGCAATCACGTGGTCCGGATCGGTGGCGTGCCGCATCCCCAGGAAAAATCCGATCACCAGAATGGCCAGTCCGCTCGTCAAGCAAGCACACCTATTTTCAGAATTTCAAAAACCTGCTGACCAAAGCATATCTGACATGAAGGAAACTTTCCCGGAAAAAATAGACGCGGTCAGGTTTCACTCTTCGCGAAGGATGCGCATGAGCTCACTGGCGGCATGCGGGAGGCGCGCCCCGCGCCGCGAAACGAGATAGACGTGACGCGGCATGTTCAATTGCCGCACTTTTACTTCCTTCATCCAACCGTGTTCGATTTCCCAACGAACGCACATGCGCGGCACGATGGCCACGCCCATACCCATTTGCACGAAGCGCTTGATGCTTTCGATGGTGGGCATTTCAATGGGCATATTGAGTGCGGTACGGTTTCTGGCAAAAAGCTCAATGACGCGACGGCGAAATGGCGATTCGACGCTGTGCGCGATGAAGTTTTCCTCTCCGAGCTCGGGGACATCGACTTCACGCTTCTTGGCCAGGAGATGCTTTGGGTGCACGACTAAAGTCAGCTCATCCTTCAAGATTTCCGTGGCCAGAAGTTGGGCATCGCGTGGCACGAAAGAGATGGCGCCGAGATCCAGGCGGTAGTTCAGGACCTCATGCGGGATGTCCCGCGAAAACATGCGGTGCACGCGGACCTGGACGCCGGAGTGTTTTTCTCGAAACTTGGCCAGGGTCGGGAGCAGTGCGTGGATGGAGCTCTCGTTCACCCCCAGAGAAAGTTCGCCGCGCTTCAAGCCCTCCAATTCGGAGAGCCCTTTTTTCACTTCATCGCGGAGGTTGATCAGGCGTTCTGCGTAGTCCTTCAGAAGCGTGCCCGCGTCGGTGAGGCGGACAGGCCGCGCACCCCGGACGAAGAGAGGCTGACCGAGCGAGTCCTCAAGCTTGCGGATGGTCAGGCTGATGGCGGGCTGGGTCCGGTAAAGGCGCTCGGCGGCGCGGGAGAAACTGCCCTCTTTCGCCACCATCAGAAATACCTGCAATTCGCCGAGGTCCAAGGAGCTATGGACGTCGTACGCATCTTTGACACCACGCTCCGTGACGGCGAACAGTCGCCGGGCTTCTCGATGAACACCGAGGAGAAGATTCGCCTGGCGCGGCAGCTTGCGGCTCTGAATGTGGACGTGATTGAAGCGGGTTTCCCGATTGCGTCGCGAGGTGACCTGGAAGCGGTTCAGAAAGTGGCGCAAGAAGTTCGGAACGTGCCGATTGCGGCACTGGCGCGCGCCAGAAAAGAAGATGTAGCTGCCGCTATTGAGGCCCTGAAACCCGCGGCCGCACCACGCCTGCATATCTTTCTCGCGACCTCCGATCTGCACCTTCGTGTGAAGCTGAAGATGACCCGCGAGCAGGCGCTCGAAGCCATCGGCTCGATGATCCGTTACGGCCGGCAGCATGTGGGCGAAGTGGAGTTTTCCGCCGAGGATGGCGCGCGAACGGACATCGATTTTCTCTGCCAGGTGTGCCGTGTGGCGGTGGATGGGGGCGCGACAGTCCTGAATCTGCCGGACACGGTGGGGTACGCGGTGCCGGAAGAGTATGGAGCGATGTTCACCAAGATACGCGAGTACCTCGGCGACCCGCAGGGAATTACGCTCAGCGCGCATTGCCACGACGACCTGGGCATGGCGGTGGCGAACTCGCTGGCGGCGATTCGCGCGGGGGTGCGG
>QHZC01000255.1:0-18219 GCA_003224515.1 Acidobacteriota bacterium | reverse complement strand
CGAGTGCACAATCAACGGAATCGGCGAACGGGCGGGGAACGCTTCCCTGGAAGAAGTGGTTGTCGCGCTGGCGGTGCGCAAGGACAGCTTTGGAGTTACAACGGGCATTCGGCTGGGGGAGCTTTTCCCCACAAGCCGCATGCTCACCGAAATCACGGGAGCGCAGGTGGCGCCGAACAAAGCAATCGTGGGCGCGAACGCATTCGCGCACGAAGCGGGAATTCACCAGGATGGCATCATCAAGAACCCACTGACATACGAGATTATTTCGCCGCAGACGGTCGGAGTGCCGGCACGTTCGCTGGTTCTCGGAAAACACTCCGGGCGCAACGCACTGCGTCTGACGCTGCGGGACTTGGGTTACGAGGCGAGCGAGACGGAGCTTGCAGAAGTTTATAACCGAGTGACGGCGTTGGGCGATCAGGCCAAGCAGGTGCGCCCGCGAGACATCGTCGCCATCGCCCACGAAGTGATTCGACGGCGTACCGCGACCATGGCCGCGGAATCGTCGCCGGCAGCCTGACCTCTCTGCTGCCAAAGAGATTAGGGGGCGGGGAACGTGCCATTTTGCATCTTTCTGCGATGCGCGCGGCTTGCCAGGATTGTGTTTCTGTTCGGGGACTGCTATGAAGAAGACCATTGTCCTGTTACCAGGAGACGGTATCGGTCCGGAAGTCACACGGGCGGCGGCGGCCATCCTGCGTGAATCGGCGCAAGAATTTAATCACCAGTTTGAGTTCGCGGAGCTTCCTATCGGCGGCGCGGCCATCGATGCCACCGCTACGCCACTTCCTCAGGAGACGCTGGACGGCTGCCGCAAAGCTGATGCCGTATTTCTGGGAGCGGTCGGCGGGCCCAAGTGGGACGCGCTTCCCGTCGGGAAGCGCCCGGAGAGCGGACTGCTCGATCTGCGCAAAGGGCTGGGGCTCTACGTCAATGTTCGTCCGGTGAAACTGCTCGAGCCGCTGAGAGGAATCTCGCCCTTGAAGGCCGATCGGCTCGGGGATCTGGATCTCGAGATTGTGCGCGAACTCGCCGGCGGAATGTATTTTGGCGAGCGCGGGCACACCACCGAAAGAGGCGTGGAACGCGCCTGGGACACGGAGTCGTATTCGACGCCGGAGATTGAGCGCATCGCAACGTTTGCTTATGCGCGCGCGGAAAACCGTTCGCGGCGGCTGTGTTCCGTCGACAAAGCGAACGTATTGACCAGCTCGCAGCTTTGGCGCCGTACCGTGACGGCGATGAGCGCGGTCTATCCCGTGGTGAAACTCGAGCACATGTACGTGGACAACGCGGCGATGCAATTGACACTACGGCCTGCGCAATTCGACGTGATGCTGAGCGGCAACATGTTCGGGGACATTTTGAGCGATGCGGCGGCGGCGCTGGTGGGTTCGATTGGGCTGATTCCATCGGCAAGTTTCGGGTCCTCCGCGCCGCTTTTTGAACCCATTCATGGTTCGGCGCCGTCCCTGACTGGGACAGACTCCGCCAATCCGATTGGCTCGATTCTCAGCGCCACGATGATGTTGCGAGACGCCTTCGGCCTTTCGTTGGAAGCGGACTGGGTCGAGCAGTCGCTGCAACGAGTGCTCGCGGGTGGTTACCGGATGCCCGACATCGCTGAGCCGGGTGCGCCCGCCGTGGGCGGCTCCGTGTTTACGGAAATCCTGCGGGAAGAGATGCAACGCACGTACGAACATGCCGAGCGCTACGGCTGGGGCGTCTAAGTCACCTGCCTACGGCTGCACCTGTGCTTTTTCATCGCGATCGACCTTCGCTCCGAGCTGCAAGGCCGCCGTCGGCCCCGTCGGCCGGGTAGTGTGTCAGTTTCATTTTAGTGTTTCTCGCACTGCCCTGCCGAATGCATCGGTTGTCGGTCTGCGGTAATCAGCGGGAGTCCAAAGCCACAAGATGTCTGAACGAGCTATACCTAACGCCAAAATCTAACCATGCGGATGCAGATGCGCCGATTCACAAGACTCACCAATGCGTTCTCCAAGAAAGTCGAAAACCATGCGCATGCGGTCGCGCTCCACTTCATGCACTATAATTTCTGCCGCGTTCATCAGACCTTGCGCGTGACGCCAGCGATAGAAGCGGGAATAACAGACCATATTTGGACTATCGAGGAAATCATTTCCCTGCTCGACGCCGAACAGAGTTTAGGTGCTTAACTTTACTTACTTGTGCCTGATGATTCCGGCGATCACCGCAATGACCAGCAGAAGCCCTAGCGTGAGTGCCTTTCCAGCAACAAAAGAGCCGTACAGGCCAAGCAAGTTAAACCGAATGGTGCAATGGACGTAAGCCAAACAGCCCACGCCCAGCAGTAACATTTTGCGCTTTGTCCAAATCATGCGATTGACTTTCATCATGGCATGAAAAGCCTAAGACCGCGATAGGGTTAAAATTTCAAACTGACCCACTACCGTGGGCCGGCTTGCCTTGCGAGAAGCCGCTGACAATGCTACTTTTACATTTTCCGGAGCAGCCTGCGGCTGAGTAGAGCCGAGGGCCACACGGCGGTGTGGGCGAGGGCGCGGGTTGCGAATCCGTTACAGAGCGGCTTGACCAAAGGGTGAGAAACATCATTACTCATCGCCATTTTCTTGAGCTATCCTCACGACGGATCAGTCGCAGTTCGTCGTAGGCCCGCTATGGCACAGCCCGGATCCAATTCGAAGGGTGTCTTGCCTGCCGCTGAGACCGGCAAAGTTTCCTATTGGCGCGTGGAAGGCTCCCTGCTCGAACTTGGCGCCCTGCGCCCAGTCGGATTTTTTACTTGGAACTCGCAAAGCTTTGCGGAACGTTGGGCGCGACGCGCGGGCATGGCAGGCATGGCAATTGCGAGGCCCTTCGCTTATTTCCTAAGCCGCACGTTTGCCACACGTTTCTTGCACACATTGCTTCGCGGGGTCAGCCGCGATCGCCTTGATCTCCTCGGCGAAGAGTATTTCCACTATGTCTTAAAGCCGCAATTGCGCCGCGAGGCTGCAGAGAAGCTAATCGAAGCGGTCCGCAACGGCGAGCGCGTGGTCCTGGTTGGGCAACTTCTGGAAAGCGTGCTTCGGCCGCTGGCACACCATTTTGGAGTTGCGTCGATCATCTCCAACCGCATGGAATTTCGCGACGGCAAGGCGACGGGTCGGCTGCTCGATCCGATCGTGCGCCCACGCGGGCCCTTGGCGTGGATCGCTAGCGGCAGCGCGGACGGTCGGATCCCGCGCGATAAACTTCTAAGCCGGCTTGGCTGGAAGGGGAAGCCCGGGCAACTTGAAAGCGCGATGCGGACGACAGCCCGTATAACCATCCCGCCGGTCAAATCAGTCGCACTATTTGGGGAAACTCCGCGAGTCCAGCTTCTCTCCGTACTTGAGAACCTAGCCAATCGGCACCTCCTGCTGATCGGCGTAACTGGATTTATCGGCAAGGTCTGGCTTGTCGATCTGCTCGAGACTATTCCAAACGTCGGCAGGATCACGTTATTGATTCGCCGCAACCGCACAACGTCCGCGCTGCGGCGCTTCGAAAAAATCGTCGAGGAATCTCCCGCCTTTGACAAGCTTCAGGAGCGCCATGGCCGGAAGCTCGGGGCATTTCTAAAGGGAAAAGTGGAAGTAGTTGAAGGAGACGTGAGCCTGCCGGACCTGGGGCTTGACCGGACGTCGCAAGCGCAGCTGGCAAATTCACTCGACCTCATCGTGAACAGCGCCGGCCTGACGGATTTCAATCCTGATTTGCGCGATGCAGTTTCTTCCAACGTCGATTCGGCGATCTACCTACTCGACTTTCTGCGAAAGTGCAATCACGCCGGGCTGATGCATCTCTCGACCTGCTACGTTGTCGGGATGCGCGACGGCCGTGTCACCGAAGAGTTGCAGGACAATTACCATCCCGCCAGCGATTCGCAATTCGATGCTGAGCGCGAGGTCGAGTCGTTGCGCGAGACGATTCGCCATGTCCAAGAACGTGCCGAAAGTCCGGAACTCGATAAAGCGCTTCGCCGCCAGGCGCTGGGACGCGGCGGCAATGAGGCTTCCGCGCCCGCAGGAGAGCTCGACGGTGTTCTGAAACGCAATCGCGCGCGCTGGGCGCGCAACAGGCTCGTGCGCGTCGGCCTGCGCCGGGCGCAGCATCTGGGTTGGCCGAATACCTATACTTTCACGAAAAGTCTTGGCGAGTCGATCCTCGCGCGCCGTGGCCGCGATCTGCCGGTCGCCATCGTGCGCCCGTCGATTGTGGAAAGCTCGGAGCGCGCTCCCTTCATCGGATGGAATGAAGGGATCAATACGTCCGGACCGCTTTCCTACCTTCTGGGCACGAATTTTCGCCAGCTCCCTTCGAATGAGCGGAAGTGCCTCGACGTGATTCCAGTCGACATGGTCTGCCGGGGAATGACGTTGATTGCTTCGGCGGTTGTAGCGCGACGTCACGCCAGGATGTACCAGCTTGCGACCTCCGCGATTAACCCGGTCAATATGGGACGCAGCATCGAACTCACGGGACTGGCCCACCGCAAGCATTACCGGACGACACAGAGCATCGACAATTGGTTGAAGGTGAAGTTCGAAACCATCCCGGTCTCGAAGCAGCGCTACGAGCGTCTCTCGATTCCGATGCAGAAGGCCGTCATCTCCAGTATCAATCGCGTGGCCATTTCTCTTCATATGAAGAAGCCGCCGCTCGCACGGGCGGAGCGGGACCTGATCCGCGCCGAAAAGCTGATCGAGCTCTACGAGCCTTTCATTCTTCACAATGAGCACGTCTTCGAATGTGAGAACGCGCGTCTGCTCTCCGCCGCGTTGCCGCCCGAGGAGCGTCCGCTCTTCGATTTCGCGCCGGAATCAATCGACTGGTGGAATTACTGGATTAACGTGCACATCCCGGCCCTGCGCCGCTGGTGCTATCCGCTGATGGAGGGCCGCCCGCTCGAATCGCGCGAGCCGCGCGCACTGGATTGGTCCGGCGCGACGCTTTATGGCGATCTTCGTAACCGGCTCGACCGGCTACCTGGGCAGTTATCTTGCCGCGGGACTCCTCACCGAGCACCGCGACAAGTTGAATCTCCTGATTCGCGCCAAAACCGGACAGGAAGCGCGCGAACGGCTTTGGACTTCGCTGCAACTGCATTTCGAGTTTCCTGAATTCGCCGAATACCTGAACACGCGGGTGCGCATTTTCCGCGGTAATCTGACGAGCGAGCGTTTTGGTCTCTCCGATGACGAATACCATGCGCTGGTGGACACCACGGACTCCCTGATTCACTGCGCCGCTTCGCTGAATCGCAAATCGGAAAAAGAGTGCCTGAACGTCAACCTGCGAGGCACGCTCGAAGTCATCCAACTTGCGCGCCGCGCGCAGAATCGCAGTGGCCTGCGGCGCTATTCGCACGTTTCCACGGTTGCCGTCGCGGGCAAAAGAAAAAACGAAGTCATCACCGAGGACGCCTCGATCGATTGGTCGCGCTCGGATTACGATCCCTACGCGCGCACCAAGAAATTCTGCGAGCACATGGCAAATCAACTTCTGACTGACCTGCCCAAGACCATTTTCCGCCCCGCCACTATTCTGGGCGACAGTCGCCGCCCGGAGACTTCGCAATTCGATATGGTGCAAGCGTTCCACGTTCTGGCGCAGATGCCCGTTCTCCCGCTGCGTCCTCACGATAAAATTGACATCGTACCGGCGGACTACGTCGGCAAAGCCATCGTGACGATTCATCAAAAAGAAGCGCCTGCGCACGGTATCTACCATCTTTCTTCCGGCACGGGCTCACAGACCTACCAGGAACTGACCGATGCGATTTCGCAAGCCGGTGGCATGCTTCGGCCTATGTTTTTGCCGTCTCTCGGCGGACCTTTTTCCACCACCGTCAATTGGGTTGCGAATCGCAGTGGCGCGGCCGGGTATGGCGCTTCGCTGCTGAAAGTTTTCTGGCCGTATCTCGACTGGAACACCGTATTCGACAATTCGCGCATTGTCGCGGAGCTCGGCGAGGCGCCGGCGAAATTCTCGACCTATGCGGCCCCTCTTCTGAAATACAGCCGCGAAAATAAATTCCAATTTCCCGCCAAGCCCTGGCCTTCGGATCCAGGCGCGGAGAAAAATGCCGCGGTGGGGAGAGCCCGCGCATGACTGATTTTCTCCTTGTCGCCTGGGTCAGCGCCCTGATTGAAATCCGGCGCTTCGGCTGGATGCTCGGCCTCGGAAAGCGCTGGACGCCGGGCGAAAAACTAAAGCTCCTCTTTGCGGGTTACAACGGCACGCGCAACACCGGAAGCGATGTGCGCGTCGAGGAGATGTTGCGGCAGATACGTCACGTCCTGGGAGCGGAGAACACAAACTTTAGCGTGATGTCCTTCGATTTCGACCGCACGCGCGGATATTTTGAAGGTACACGGCAGGTTTATCTCCCGAATGCTTTTCCACCGTTCCTCTACCGTGAGGTGCGGCAGAATCACGGCGTCATCGCGTGCGAAGGCTCGATGTTCAAGAGCAAGTTTGCCAACGCGTTGACGACGATGATGATCGGCTCGCTGGGGCTTGCTTCGGCGGAGAATAAGCTCTCTCTCGCCTACGGTGGGGAAGCGGGTCACATGGACGGTCTCATTCAATCGATGTGTGCGCGGTACGTCCATGATTCGCTGGTCATCACGCGCAATGTGGAATCGCGGACGCTCTTGAGCTCGATGGGAATTCCCACAGAGCTCGGCACCGATACGGCCTGGACCTTTGAGCCGCATGCTCCCGAATATGCCCGCAAGGTGTTGCGAGAAGCCGGCTGGGATGAAAAGACCCCCGTCCTCGTTCTCTGCCCCATCCATCCTTTTATTTGGCCGGTGAAAGCATCGATTGCGAAGTATCTTGCCGGCGTCACGACCGGCGCCTACAAAGACAGCCAGTACCGTTCCGTTTATTTTTTTGAATCTGGCTCTGAAGTGGACCGGAAATACCGTCACTACCTCTCTGCCATTGCCAAGTCCGCGCGTGCGTTCGGTCAACGTCATCGCGTGTTTCCGATCTTGGTCGCGATGGAGCGGCTAGACGCGGTCGCCTGCCGTGACATTGCGGCGCAAATACCCGGCACGCCGATATTCACCTCCGACGATTGCGACATGTTCCAGCTTGTTTCGATTCTGCGCGCGTGTTCCTACATGGTTTCTTCGCGCTACCACGGCGTTGTGACTTCCATGCCCGGTCTAGTGGCCTCGGCGGGCGTGACGATGGACGAGCGCATCCGCAATCTGATGCGCGAGCGCGGTCATCAGCATCTTTTTCTTACGGTAGACGACCCCGATCTGGAACCGAAACTTCTCCAAATCATGGAGACGCTGGTCGCCGAAGCCGATTCGGTCCGCGAAGGCATCGGACAGACCGTGGTCCGCAATCTCAAGGTGATGGCCCGTATGGGCACGTTTCTTGAAGAAGTCGTCCGGCGCACCTATCCTGAATTTCCGCTGCGCTCCGGGGTCTTTTCCTGGGAAGAGTATCTGCCGCCGCTGAGCAAGAATTTGATTCAGCTTGCTGAGCGTTACGACTCTTCGCCGACCGTGCTCGCGGCAGCTCGCTGATTCTTCATGCCCAATTTCCTCGAAACGATTCTTGCCCAACTCAAGCGCGCGGATGGCCGCGTCGTTCTTCGCGAAATTCGCGGGGACCAGTTTGTGAGTGTGACGGGCAGGGAATTGCTGGACCAGGTTCAGCTTGTCCGGATGTTCATTCAAAGCTCCGGCGTCCAGCCCGGGGACCGTTGCGCCCTTCTTGCGGCCAATTCCGTTCGCTGGGCGGTTTTCCATTTGGCGCTCATGGCCGAGGGAGTGATCGTCGTGCCACTCTATTCGCGGCAAGCGCCCGCCGAACTCGTCGGCATGATGAAGGATTGCCAGCCGCGCCTGATTTTTGTGAATGAGGCCACACTAGGCGAAGGCATGGCCCAAACTTGGCCCGAGGCTCCGCGCCGTGTGCTCTTCGATGAAGTCCTGCGGCAATCAGCGCCGCAACCTCCGCTTGCCGATGCACCCAATCCTCGCGAAGCCAGTGATATCGTCACCATCATCTATACTTCAGGAACGTCGGGGGAGCCGAAAGGTGTTTGCTTAACCGTGGGAAACCTCACGCACATGCTCTCCTGCACGACTGAACGACTCGATCAACTGATGGGTGCGACAAACGAACCGGACCGCGTCTTCCATTACCTGCCATTTAATTTTGCGGCATCCACAATACTGTTGCTGTCCTGTCTCACGCGCGAAAGCATTCTTACTCTTTCAACCGATCTCAACCGCTTTGCGCACGAAATCAATCTGGCATCACCGAATTATTTCCTGAATGTTCCCACGGTGCTGGAGCGCGTCCGACGCGGCGTCGAAGACGCGATTGCAAAGCGGCCCGCGGTCATTCGTTCCCTGTTTGCGAAAGCACGCACCGCCTGGCAGCGGCAGCACCTGGGTGTTGGCAGCGCACGCGATGCGTTTTGGCTAGCGCTCGGTCGCGGGCTCATCTTTCGCAAGATTCGAGAGCGCCTCGGTGCACACCTGCGCGCGCTGATCTGCGGTTCAGCGCCGCTCGCTCTGGAGACGCAACAAGGCATTTGCACGCTGGATGACCCGCGCGTGCCCGTGGAGCCGGGCTGCGTCGGCACGGTAATTACCGGAATCGAGATGAAGATCGGCGAGAACGAAGAGATCGTCGTGCGCGGGCCGCACATTTTCCCGGGCTACTGGAATCGGCCCGAAGAAACTGCCCGCGTACTGCAAGAGGGGTGGTTCCACACCGGCGATCAGGGCGAAGTAAACGTTCGAGCGAATTGGCGCATCAGCGGCCGCATCAAGAACCTGATTATCTTGAATTCCGGGCATAAAGTTGCGCCCGAACCGATCGAGGAGAAAATAGCGCAGCTTCTTCCGGCGGCGCAGCAGGTCGTGGTCGTCGGAAATGGGCGCGGCTATCTCTGTGCTTTCGTGACCGGGGAGGTCGAGTCCACAGCCGTTCAGGCGGCGCTCGATACCCTAAATTCGGAGCTACCGCATTATCGGCAGGTTCGTAATTTCATTATTGTCCGCGATGTCTTCACCCCGGAGAACGGGTTACTCACCGCCAACGGCAAACTTCGCCGGGATGCCATCAATGCGCGATATGCGTCTGAAATTAATGCCATGTACGATTCGAAAGGCAGCCGCGAGGCGGTCAGCAGGCAGCACGCATGAAAATGAAAAATTTCGTCGGCCAGACGCTGCGCTGGGAATGGCGCGCAGGAATCGTCGAACTGACGCTCGAGCATGAACCTGCCAATGAAATTGGCACGGTCATGCTCGCGGAACTGGAAAAATTTGTTGCCGCATTTGATGTGCTCGCGCCGGAGACTTCCGTCTGCATTATTGGGAGCGCGCGTAAGTCCGTTTTTTCCGCTGGTGCGGACCTGCGCGAGTTGTATCGCGGGGCCGTGGCCCTTCCTGAAAAAGAACGTGTCGAGGGTGTTCGCCATTTTCTGGAACGCATTCATGCCGTTCTCAACACGATCGATGCGGCACCGTTCGTGACGATTGCTGCCGTTCACGGCATCTGTTTCGGCGGAGGACTCGAGCTCGCCTTATCTTGCGATATTATCGTCGCCGACAAGATGGCGCGCTTCGCGTTTCCCGAGCTGCGCCTGGGACTCATCCCCGGCTTCGGTGGGATCCCGCGCTTGAAGCGCGATCTTGGCAACGCTTTCCTAAGGGATTTGCTCTTCACCGGGCGAACGGTCAACGCCACTCGTGCGCACGCCGCTGGCCTGGTGGCACAACTTGCCGGTGAAGGCGAAGCCCTCCACATCGCCCGCTCGGGCGCCGCGCAAATCGCCAAATTTGATGCCGTGACGCGTGCGGCCGCGAAGAAATTCATCAAGCCCATCCCGCACGATGAGCTTCGGCGCGAGATCGATCTCTTTTGCGAACTCTTTACTCGCCCCGCTGTGATGGCGGCCCTCAAGAAATTTGTTGAAGATTCCGGCCCCATGCCCTATCTGCCTTAGTCGCGGGAATCGTGTCTCGGTGAATTGTCCTTGTTGGCACAGGGATGATAAATTGGCCACTCTATGCGAACGCTAGATCAAACCACTCAGGAAGTGTTGGACCTTGCGGCAGAGCATTTTCAACTCCCCGAGGGATCACTCGAGCCCAGAGACGATTTCTTCAAGAAACTGGGCATCGACAGCCTGCAGACACTGGAGATGCTCTCGCGCCTCGAAAATCATTTCGGCATCGAACTGCCCGATTACGAGGTTCAAGGCGTCAGCGACTTCAAGACCCTGGCCGAACGCATTCACTCCCGCCTGTGATGCTGGACCTTTCGAAATATCAATCCATCGGCGAAGCGCTGCGGGATGCGCTAGATCGGTATTCGAACGAAGTGTGTTTGATCGAAGCCGATCGCCAGTGTGAGAAAGAGCGCCTCACGTACGGCGACTTCAAGGAGCGTGCGCATCCGCTTTCGAAAGGTTTACAGGACGGCGGTTTCTCCGCTGGAGCTCGCGCCAGCATCATCATGACGAATCAGCCGAAGTGGCTGATCTCGGCCTACGCAATCTTCTTTTCGGGTGGCGTCCTGGTGCCGCTCGATTACAAACTGACGCCGGACGAGCAGTGGCAACTGCTCAAGCATTCGAGCGCTACCGTCCTGATCACGGAATATCCGATCTGGCGGCAACTCAGCGTCTCGGCGGGCCGCGCGGTCGCCACGAGTGTGCAAACCGTGCTGGTCACGGAAGCGCCGGCAAACGCCGATCTCGCCGGCGCGCGGCGCTGGGAAGAGCATCGAGGCACAGGCGAGGCTGTCTTCATCGCGCGCGAACGCAGGGACACGGCGTGCATTGTCTACTCCTCCGGGACGGGGGGCCGCCCGAAGGGTTGTATGATGACGCATGAAAACTATTTGGAGCAGTGCGTCGCGCTTACATCGCTATATCCGTTCTGGCCAGGCGTGCGCTACCTCAGTATCTTGCCAACAAATCATGCCATCGATTTCATGGTTGGTTTTTTCGGGCCCTTCACATGTGGCGCAACGGTCGTGCATTTGCGCACGTTGCGTCCCGAATATGTGCGCGAAGCCTTTCCGAAATACAAGATCACTTATGTGAGTCTCGTTCCTCTCGTTTTGAAAAATTTGCAGAAAGGCCTGCAGGCGCGCTTCGACGCGCTGCCACCGGGTAAACGTAAAGTTTTCAACGCACTCGTTCGAATCAACAAAGCACTCACGAAGAGCCAGCCGCGTCTCGGAATCAGCCGCCGCCTGCTCAAGCAAGTCCATGAAGCGTTTGGTGGAGAGCTTCGCGCCATCATCGTCGGTGGCGCCTTCACCGAACCACAGACGCTGCAATTTTTCTACGATCTCGGAATTCCCGTCGCCAACGGATATGGACTCACGGAAGCCGGGACGGCCATCACGGTCAACGATTTGAAACCGTTTCGCGCGGATACCGTTGGCAAGCCGCTGCCCGGGATGGAAGTACGCATCGTGAACCCCGCCGTCGACGGCGTCGGCGAAGTCTCTGTTTGCAGCAAGACAATCACGGCGGGCTACTTGAATGAGCCTGAACTCACGGCGGAAACGATCGTCGACGGCCGGCTCCTGACCGGTGACCTTGGCCGCTTCGACGGCGCGGGTCATTTGCAGTTGACGGGGCGCAAGAAAAACATGATCGTCACCGAAGAAGGGAAAAACATTTATCCCGAGGACATCGAAGCCGTTTTCGAGAGCCTTTCTGTAAAGGAATTTTGCGTTTTCGCCGCCAACTACATCTGGCCCAAACCTTCGAACACTGGCGAAAAACTTGTGCTGGTTCTCCATCCCGAGCCGGGACAACAGTACAGCGAAGAACTCCGGCTGGACATCAACGCGCGCAACAATCGCCTGCTAAACTACAAGCGTGTCCACGGGGTTGTTCTGCTGGATGAGGACTTTCCCCGGACTGCGATTCTGCCCTTGTGAAGCCCATTTGGAAATGATCGTGTGGATCGCGAGTTAGAAATTCGGATTCGTTCTTGCTTCAAATGAATCGCTTCTTCGCCATCGTCAACCCCGCCGCCGGTGGTGGCCGCTCCGCGAAGCTTGCTGGGTCTGCTCTCGCGCGTTTGCGCGAGAAAGGATTGCAGGTCGACGTCATCGCTTCGACAGATCCAGGCCACGCTGTGCAACTTGCCCGCGAAGCCTACGATCAAGGTTACAGGCGCTTTCTTGCCGTCGGTGGTGATGGCACGGCTCACGAAATCCTCAACGGAGTTTTTGCCCTACGCACTGCCGTCCAACGCATCGCACTGGGATTTCTGCCGCTTGGCACCGGTAATTCTTTCTTGCGCGATTTTGCAGAGGACGGAGCCGCGGCTTCGATGCAAGCGCTTCTCGAGGGCCGCACTCGCACCGTCGACCTCTTGCGCCTGACGCACGCCGCCGGCGAAATCTATTCCTTCAATCTGCTGAGTGTCGGCTTTACGGCAGATGTCGCCGCGCTGACCAATCGCATGTTCAAGCCGTTTGGCGATCTCGGCTATTTGCTGGGTGTTTTCGTGCGCGTGGTGCAGTTGCGTCGGCGCTCTTTGGCTTTGCGCTGCGACGACGATGCGGAGTGGGACGAGCGGCGTTCTCTTTTCTTGACGTTCAACAACAGCAAGTACACGGGCGGCACAATGCTCATCGCGCCGCACGCGGATCCTACCGACGGGCTCATTGAATTTGTCCGCTGGGGCCCAATCGGTCGGCTGGGATTGCTCCGTACATTGCCGCGACTTTATGACGGCTCTCATATCAGACATCCGCTCGCTTCACGCCGCGCGGTGCGCCACGTCGAATTCAAGGTGGCCGCACCGGTGGACATCATGATCGATGGAGAAGTCGTGACTCTGGAGTGCCGGGCACTGGATATTGTTCCCGCCGCCGTGGACATCTATATATGAAACGGGCAGGGTTGGTGTTCCGCAGCGCTATTCTCTGGATCTTCAGCGGCTTGCATTTCTTCCTGGTCGTGCCACTGCTCATCTTTCTCGGCATCTTCCTCGATCCTCGCAAGCATGATTGGCTGCAGCGCAGTTTCTGCCGCCGCATCGTGTTTCTTTCCGGGGCGCAGGTCGAGGTCCGCCGCTCCGCCGGCTTCGATGCTGCCCGTACGTCTTTCTTCGTTGCGAATCACGTCAATCTCTTCGATCCTTTCATGCTCTACTGCGCGATCCCGCAGTTTGTCCGCGGATGGGAGCTGGAATCCCACTTCAAGATTCCGGCGTACGGCTGGCTGATGAAGCGCTTCGGCAACGTCCCCGTTCCGGTTGTCCGGCGACCGTCCGATTTGAAGCGTATGTGGCGCCTCACCCAAGACGCGGTCGGCGGCGGCACCAGCCTGATTATTTTTCCGGAAGCCAAGCGGACGCGCGACGGACGAGTGGATCAATTCCAGGACGGAGGCTTCCGCGTCGCGCAGCAGCTCGGCATTCCCATCGTACCCGTCAGCCTGGTGGGCTCCTTCCAGCATCACCGGACCGGTCACTGGATGCTCTGGCCGGTGAAAATTACGGTTCATCTGCACGATACCATCGAGACCAACGGTTTGACGAAGGAAGATGTGCCGGCACTGCGCGAACGTGTTCGAGAAATCGTCGCTGCACCCGTGGAAGAAGCCTTGAAACGGAGTAGGGGTATAGTAGAGCAGGTAGAGAACTCCTCAGTATCGACGCCGACTGGGTCGGGGCAGGCCCGCGACTGACGGGAAGAACATCTCAAGACCACTTTCGCTTGCTACGTTTCTAGACTGGATTGGCGCGATCACCACAAGAAAATGAAACCACGGGAATGGGATCGCAAACCAGAGCAAAACCTTCTCGCTAATCGAGGAGAGTGTGCACCTACATTCAGTGGGCTGGATGTCGCGACAAAAATCTTCTCGGCCTCCGCTCGAGAGAGAGTTTTTTTCTCTTGACTTCCCTTTTTATGGAACGGGTAGCGCGTAATGAGCGGACCATAATAAGCGGAGCAGTTGTACCGGTGTGACTCTCAAAACTATTCTCTTCGCTCCTTCAATGAATTCTTTCATCCGGCAAAGATCAGTTGTATGCGGCAATCATGCTTTTGACACAGCGGTGGGAGGCAAGATTTCGCCGATGAGTACCGCCGCAACACCGGGGCGAATGCCTTCGGTGGCAAGGCGCTCAATTTCGTCCTCGGGTTCGGCCAAGTCCTGATCGCGAATTTCTGTGCCGTCGAGGACGCGTGCTGTCATTGTTCGCTCCATCTAGTTTGAGCGCGGAAGCATAACACGCGGGAGGAGCCCGTGATTCGCCGTGCCTCCCAAGAAGGCAGCAAGGAAGATCTGCAGGATAAGCCCAGCGCGAGTTAAATCTGGCCCGCGGCTGGGTCGAAAAAATGTCGACAAAATCCTTTTGGGCGGGCTTATACTCTTACCCGCTAGGTAGGCTGTCCACCTGGCTTTCCAATGAAAGTGAGGCCTCACAGATCCCATCTGTGAATGCGCCTCGTTTGGAGAGAAGGGTCGTATGCCTTCTCGTCCGAATCCGCGTAGTAGCGACACGGCCACCGCCTCCAATTCTGATCTGCATTGGAAGAGGTCATGATACCTATCCCTTCTCGGATTGAAGAATTCTAAAGATAAAGAGGTGCTTTATGAAAGAAACTGGGGCCCTCGACTCGCATAGGACCAATTCTGCCAGTATCCTCGAATTCCTTGCACGAAATGTGCGGTCCGCAATGGGACGATGGCCTGCGGCGCGCAGCATCGCTTTAATTGTGGCCGCGGCCACAATTTCTTTTGGCGTGGCCCTTTATTTTGGAGCCTGGCGCACCTCCGCAGAACGTGAACATGCCAATCATGACTGGCCGCATCACGGCAAGGACCTTGCCAACACGCGATTCCAGAACCTAGACCAAATCAATCCCAGCAACGTCAAGAACCTGCAGGTGGCCTGGGTCTTCCACACCGGCGTACTCGATCCGCTGTCTGAACTGGAAGCCTCGCCCATCGAGGTCGATGGCCGTTTATTCATCACTGACGGCCACGACGATGTATTCGCTTTGAATGCCGCAACGGGAGGTATGCTATGGAAGTTTGACGGCTTCAACGACGAGACGCAGCTCGCGAAGTTCTTTCTCTGCTGTGGCCGGAACAACCATGGCGTGGCCTTCGGAGATGGCAAGGTGTTCGTTGGGCGGTTTGACGATTCTGTCGTGGCCTTGAATGCAGAAACTGGCAAAGTCGCGTGGAAGAGCACGGTAGCTGATTTCCATGACAGGGTCGCTATCAATTCGGCTCCTCAATTCGTGGAAGCCGGTGGCCGCGAACTGGTCGTCATCAGCTTATCGGGCGGCGAGTTTGAGATACGAGGCCAGGTATTCGCCCTCGACGCAAAAACTGGCAAAACCGTGTGGCGCTTCTCCACGACGCAGCCGAATAGCTTCGCTGGCCAGTCTTTCTTGACTGGTGGCGGTGCGGTGTGGAACCCGCCGGCCATCGATGCGGACTTAGGGCTTGTGTACCTTAGCGTGGGGAATGCTGCGCCCGACATTCAAGGCGAGAACCGGGGTGGCGACAATCTATTTTCCGCATCGGTCGTTGCGGTAGACCTATATACCGACAATCCGGTGTGGCATTTCCAGGAAGTGCACCACGACATTTGGGACTACGACAGCGCGCAACCCGCCGTCCTATTCCCGATCGAGAAAGAAGGAAAGCATTTCAGTGCGCTCGGCCATTGCGCCAAGACCGGGCAGTACTTTATTCTCGACCGCCGCACGGGCCAGGCCATCTTCGCGGTGACCGAGAAACCCGTCCCAGCAAGTGGCATGGGTGCCGCGTTCCAGATGGCCGCAGCAACCCAACCCTATTCTGCTGTCGAGCCGATGACCCCGCTCCGGTTCGACCAGCTCACAGCTGAGGAACAGCCCGACACGGCTGCTATAACCGCTGCTTTTCCGTCCTTCCTCGCTCCAGGTCAGACCGAGGTTGCCCTTTCGCCCCAATACACTCCTCCCGATGAGACGCTGCGGCTGATTATGCCGGGTGACAACGGGGGATGCGAATGGAACCCGGCAGCTTATAGCCCACGAACAAAATTCGTCTACTACGGCGCCAGGCACGATCCGGACGTCTTCAAGACTCACTCCGGCAATGACAGTCTTATCCCCCAGGCGGTCAACGGAGACCTGCACCTGGGCTCGACCTTTATCAACCACGTTCCTGGCGCAAAGCCCTTTGGCCTGTACGGAGCCACCGACACGCGAACAGGTAAAGTTGTTTGGAAGATTCAGGTGCCTCAACCAGCGAAGTCGGGCGTGCTTGTTGCCGGTGACGTGGTGTTCTTCGGTGAGGGGAACGGTAAGTTTGATGCGGCTGACGCAAAGTCAGGCAAGATGCTGTTTAGCTTCGATGCCCCCGCCAACGTTACCAACGCCGGTGGAGCGGCGGCGGGCCCCATAGCCTACCTCGCGGATGGACGCGAGTTTATTGTCAACGCGTTCGGTGGAAATGTACCGGATCGAAGTATCACGGCGAATGGTAATTGCCTGGGTGGCGGGCGTACGTGTGATAACCCGGTTGGTGATGCATTCATCGCTTTCGCGCTTCCCTGAAGAGGTGATGAGCAAAATTAACAGTGAAACCTCCGTGCCGCACCGGTGTGGGGTTCATGCAGCATCGGCGGACATACGTTGTCAACGGTAAGGGATTCCTCGTCAGCCGCTTAGGTGCGGCAAGCATGGTGCGGCGGGCGAAATCGGTGAACGTTGCTTCGTGGGCGGCGCGAAAATACTCAAAGGTTCGTCGACGCAGCTATGGCCGGTGGCGCGCGGCGATTGGTGGAGTCAAACATATGAAGCAAGGAGCGGAGAAGGACTTGGGCCTCCCTTGGTGGCAGGTTGAGAAGAGGGAAGCTGGGGAGATGGAAAGAGAAATCGAAATTAAGACAAACACTTAGAGATGTCTCTTTACTTAGCTCGATAGGTACGCATTCTTCCGCGGGAGTTGGAAAGAGATGCCGGCTAAAGCGAGAGCCTGATTCCGGGAAGGACGCGGCCAACCTTGGTTTCCTGCCAGGTGTAATAGATGCGGTGGATGACTGTGAGCGTTGAAACGACGGCGATTACCCAGAGCACCGGACCCATGCGATTGAAGATCCCACCGAGGAATAAGGGACTCGGCGCGGGCCCGCGCATAACTCACCATGACGGAGCCAGCGGTGGCGACCGCGGCCAGCACGACATAGGGAGTTCGGCCGCTGACGGAATAGTAGACCAAGAGGCCCATGTAGAGGGCCATGTCCGCATAGCGGTCAAGCGTGGAATCGTAGAATGCGCCGAAGGCGGTGACGCGGTTCTGCCGTCGCGCCACTTGCCCATCCAACATGTCCAGGAAGCCGGCGAAGAAAATAATCAGGGCGCCGGTGAAGAAACTGCCAACGGCAAAGAAAGCTGCCGCGCCGAAATTCACAACCAGTCCAAGGAATGTCAGGAGGTTAGGATTGATTCCTGTGGCGGCGATCGCGCCAACTATTTTGTCAAGCAGCCATTTGCTGCCGGATCCAATTGCCCCCGTTAACGTAGCCATAAGCGTCTAATAGTGTCTCAGAATCACGGCGGATTCGCGAAATCGAAAGAGGATTCCGAATGCGGCGCATCGTATAACCGAGGGCGCGGCCTGCCAACGTTCCTTCAAGTGACGGAGAATCGGCTTCATCCTACAGTCGGGAAGTCTGAGAATATACGACAAAACACAATGAACGAGCTCAATCGACGCGATTTTCTACTGCGAGCAGGAACAGGTCTCAGCGCCGCATGGGTTACGGCGAATTGGCCTGCAATTCTGTCTGCTGCAACGCACGCGCACAACGCTGCGAAGGCTATGCCGCCGACAAAATATGAGTTCTTCACTCCAGAAGAGGCGGCCGAGATCGAGGCCATCACAGCACGCCTCATTCCGACGGACGACACTCCCGGGGCACGCGAAGCCGGTGTTGTTTATTTCATCGATCGTGGCCTAGCCACCTTTGGTCTCGACGATCAGAAGACGTACCGCGAGGGTTTGCCTGAATTGCAGGCGAGAGTGAGTGAGGTGTTCCCGAGCGCTTCGAAATTCTCTGGCCTGGCGACTGAACAGCAGGACGCGGTTTTGCATTCTTTCGATGAAAAGTCCAATGCTCCCCGGCCGGCATTCCGGGCGCGGTCAGGTGCGCAGAATTTTTT